>JAFGOK010000155.1 GCA_016926535.1 Micromonosporaceae bacterium
GAAGGTTGTGCTCTTCTGCGGTGGCCTGGGAATGCGGATGCGGGAGGGCGCGGGTAGTGCACCCAAGCCCATGAACATGATCGGCGACCGACCACTGGTGTGGCATGTTATGCGCTATTACGCCCACTTCGGGCACACTGATTTCATCGTGTGTCTTGGTTATGGCGCAACGGCTGTCAAGGATTATTTCCTGCGGTACGACGAGACACTCTCCAACGATTTCACCCTGAGCGCCGGTGGACGCGCCATTCATCTTCACAATACCGATATTTCGGACTGGAAAATCTCGTTCATCGACACCGGCCTGCACTCGACCGTCGGCGAGCGGCTGCAGCGGGTGCGGGAACATGTCAGGCACGAGGAGATATTCCTGGCCAACTACGCCGACACCCTGACAGACGCCCCCCTCGACCAGCTGATCGAGACGTTTCGCCCCACCGACGCCGCCATCAGCCTGCTGGCCGTGCCCCCCGTGTCCACTCACCATGTCATCGAGATCGACGGCACCGGCCGGGTCACCGCCCTCCGAGACGTCCATCAGCTCATGCAGTGGGAGAACGGTGGCTACTTCATCATGCGGCAGGGCATCTTCGATGCGCTCCGTGAGGGTGAGGACATGGTGCCGCACGCTCTCGAACGGCTCCTGGCCGGCCAGGGGGTGCTCGCCCAGCGGTACACCGGCTTCTGGCGCGCCGCCGACACCTTCAAGGACCGCGTCGAGCTCGATGAGATGTACCACCGGCGGCGCAGTCCCTGGATGCTGTGGGATCCCAGCCGATGCGGCGGCATGCCGACCAACGCCGGCACAGTTGCCGGTGCCGCCGGTGCTGGTACCGCTCGTGCCACCGATGCCGCGCTTGACACCCTGGTGAACGCGGGGCTCGCCAGTTGAGCGCCGGCCTGTCGCTATGTGGTGCCCGCCGGATCGTGCTGATCGGCGCTCACCCCGACGACATCGAACTCGGGGCAGGGGGGCTGCTGCTCTCGCTGGCTGCGGCCACCCCAGGACTCCGCGTTCACTACATACTCCTGACGGGAAGCCAGCAGCGGCACGCGGAAGCCAGAACCGCGGCAGCGGCCTTCCTCCCCGGTGCAGAACTGACCTTCGCGCTGCACAGCCTGCCCGACGGCCGGCTTCCCGGTCACTGGCTCCAGGTCAAGAACCACCTGCACGAGGCTGCGGCGGCGGCAGCTTTCGATCTCGTCATCTGCCATGACGCCCAGGACGCCCACCAGGATCATCGGCTACTCGGGGAGCTTGCCCCGACCGTCTTCCGGCATGCGCAGACGCTGCACTACGAGATCCCCAAGTGGGACGGGGACTTCGGCCGGCCGAACCTCTACCTTCCCCTCACCGACGAGGTGGCCAGGCGCAAGGTGGCACTGCTCCACTCGGCCTACGATTCCCAGAAACACCATGACTGGTGGGATGACGAGGTCTTCCTCGGGCTGGCCCGGCGACGCGGCATGGAGTGCCGTTCCCGGTACGCCGAGGCGTTCTACTGTGGCAAGGCAGTGGTCACCATTCCCGGGTCACCAGTCCCGTCCCGGCCAAGCACTGAGCGGTGAAACGATGACAGCCTTCGATGACTACCGGTGGATGCGTCGCGCCATTGACCTGTCGCGGCAGTGCCCGCCGGCTGCCGGCGCCTATTCGGTCGGGGCGGTCATCGTGGACGAGCACGGCTCGGAGATCGCGTTCGGCTACTCCAGGGAGACCAGCTCAACGGTGCACGCCGAGGAATCCGCCCTGGCCAAGCTGGCGGACCTGGTCGAGCAGGCCAGAGTGGCGCCTGAGGATACCCCTGCCCTGCTGGCAAAGGCCACGCTCTACAGCACCCTGGAACCCTGCTCGCAGCGCAAGTCCGGTCCGCGCACCTGCACTCAGCTGATCCTCGAAGCGGGGATCGGCCGGGTCGTGATCGCCTGGCGGGAACCGAGCCTGTTCGTCGCCGATTGCCAGGGGGTCGAGCTGCTGGCCGAGGCTGGGGTCCAAGTCGTCGAGCTGACCGAGCTGGCAGCGGACGCCCGGGCCGTCAACGCCCACCTGTGTCCCGCACCGTACGAACGACCTACCCAGACTCCGACTCCATGACCCACCCGGACTCCCGCTTCGGATGCACTCCCATGTGAGCGTATCAACGGTGAGTGTCTTGTGGCTGGGGTGCGATGGCGAGCGGATTCGTTGGGCGCAAGCGGGAGTTGACGACACTGCAGCGGCTCCTGCGCCGCGTCGAGCACGGGGGGCGTACCGGCCGCCCGGGAACGGCCCTTCTGATGCGGGGACGACGCCGTGTCGGCAAGTCCCGCCTGGTTGAGGAGTTCGTCGAGCGGGCGGGGGTGCCGTCGCTGTATTTCACGGCCTCAGCTCAACCGGCGCTCGTCACCGATCTTCGACTGTTCGCAGGATGAGTGGCCTGCCGGGGGCACGACGATGGATGCCTTGGCCGACATTGTCCATGATCCGACCTCGGCGCTGCTGGTCAGCGGGGAACGAGCAGTGGCCGCAGAGTTCCCAGAACACTCGCAGGCCCGGGTGATTCTCGGCGCGATTGGATCGGGTAAGCGGACGTTTTCGCTGATCGCAAGGGCTGCCGGAGGGATACCCCAGGCCTCGCTGACCAGGTCCCTACAGACGTTGGCGGCCAAGAGAGTGGTTGAGCCTTTGACCCCGCTGTCCACCCGGCCTTCCAGAGAGACCCGCTACATCGTGGCCGATCCTCATCTGCGCTTCTGGCTTGCACTGCTAGGCCCGTACGCTTCAGAGATCGACCGTGGCCGAGGTGATCTCGTGCTGGCGAGGATCCGTTCCGCCTGGACGTCGTGGCGTGGCCGGGCGGTCGAACCTGTGGTGCGCGAAGCCCTTCGACGGATGCCCGCAGGCACGCTTCCCGAGGGAACGGACGTCATCGGAAGCTACTGGACCAGGACGAACGATCCAGAGATTGACCTGGTCGGGGCCGACCGAGAGCCGGTGGCGAAGAAGATCACCATGGTGGGATCGATTAAGTGGCTGGAACGCCGGCCATTCGACAATCACGATCTCGCTACCCTCGTGATGCACCGGTCTCGCCTGCCAGGAGCAGCCGAGGCCGTGCCGCTCATCGCCGTATCCCGCAGTGGCACGACCGCCGACGCAGCCACCGTGCTCGGCCCTGCAGACCTGCTGGCCGCATACCACTGACCCATCACTCAGACCATTGCGACGACCGTGCGTATCCCGCGTGGAAAACGCGTTCTTGACCAGACCGAGTAGACTGCGAATGCTCGTTCAGCGGCATTGGACGACATAGAAAGGGAGCCGGTGACAGCACTACCGGATCTGCGGTTACGCCACCTGGAAACTGTCCTTACGATCGTCAATCGCCTTTCTCAGAATTCGTTCACCATCCGCGGATGGTCAGTGACCCTCGTTTCCGCCATTTTCGCCATCGTCGCCACTCAGGGGGACGGCCGACCGAACCTCATTCTCCTCACGCTGGTCCCGGCTTGGATCTTCTGGGCCCTCGATGCGTACTATCTGTACCAGGAACGCTTGTTCAGAGCACTGTACGACGCTGTGGCCAGAAGCCTGCAAGACGACGCAGCGGCCGGCGGCGGGCACGATGATGCGGCAGCGATTGAGGTTCCCCTGTTCGACATGAATCTCAGACCGTACAGGAACAGCACGGCGCCGTGGTGGAAGACAGCCCTCGCACCGCACGTCGCGGCGATACCCGTCACGCTCTCGCTCCTGGTCACCTGCTTCTGGATCGCTTCGTGGTAGCTGTCGCGACACCATGATCCAGATGGTGACGGCCGACATCACTCCGGGGCAAGATGTCTGAATGCAGCCTTGGTCATCGCACGAATCACGGTCTGCGGCATCCGGTCGGTAGCCCCGGGGAGGAATACCATTCCCGTCTCCGACGGATGATCCGGGCCAAATGGTTCCACCAGGACCTTCAGATCAATGATTGAACCGTCGGCAATGTCCGGCGCAACTCCCGCATCAATGGGTATCGGCGCATTGTGATGGATGAGCTGATAGTGAAAGCGCAACCCGATCTGGCCTTCGAACTCAGTTCTCGTGTCCGGCAATTGAAGCCTCCGGCGCACGAGCCGGTCGAGCTCAGATCCGGTCACGCGCCCTGGCACCGCGAGGGTGTGTGCGACCTTCAGTGCCTGGTTGCGGATGTAGACGACCGCGGTGTCCCCCTGCCCGTTGGCCTGTGCCGGGCATGGCGCCGGCAATACCGGTACCTCCATGGACGCATCCCGCCGCCACGCCTCAACCAGATCATCGAGCGCCTGGTCATAGTTGCCGAAGGCGTCGAGGTACCGGCGCGGGGCCAGTAGATCGGGCAGGGGCGCAGTGTCGAGCCTCACCACGAACAGGAACGACCGCCGCTCCCGCACCTCGCGGTGCAGTGCCGCGGACCATTCCATCTCGATCCATGTGCGGCCGTCACACGCCTCCGACCACAGAAGCACGCAGTAGTCCGACCGCCCAAGGGCCTTACTGATCGTGGCGACCACGTTCTGCCCCGGATCGATCGCCTGGCTGTCGATGAAGACGTCGATGCCACGTCTGCTGAGATCCTCGCCGATCCGGTGTGCCATCGTCTGGTTCGCCCACGCGAAGGACACGAAGACCTGCGGCTTGCGCTTCCTCTTCCAATCCATCGAAATTCCTCTCATCGCGGCATATCCCCGTCGCACCGTGCGACGGAACCGACCGGCGTGGGTCTGCCACCCGCAGTCCCCGTACAACGTCCAGCAACCCCAGATCGCGGGATGGCTGGACCAGGGCGTCGCCGTCGCGGCACCGGCGGCATGCTGATAGACCTCGCGCTGCGCTCGTTGCAGCGCGAGGTCGCGGGGCAGATATCGGATGTATTCCACAAAACGGTCCAGTACCGCTGCACTGACGGCATCAACGGCAACCCATCTCGCGACGACAACCGAGGCCGCTCCCGCGTGGAGGGCTGCCCGCACGAAGCCCATCCGGTGCTCTCTTCCGATCATCCGGGTCATGCCGCTCTCGCAGGCCCCGAGGATCAGGGTTCCGCATCCCCGGAGATCCATCGTCTGGAGTTCATCTGCGGTCAGGCGTCCTTCTGGCCCCTGCGGCATGAGTTGCACCCACGGTTCGGTCCCGTCAGCATGATTGAACGATCCATGGCTATCAATCTTGACGATACCGTCGTGGAAGGACCGCAGCGCTGATCTGAGCCCCTCCTTCGTCGCTTCCTCCCCCTCCAGATGTATCTGGGCCCGGTGGCCAGCCCTCTGGGTCAGCGCGTCGTCAGGTGGGCTGACGAGCAGTAGCCGATCCCCACGGGCTCTGCCCGAGGTGGCATGCAGCGCGCGTCCTGCGGACAGGCATGGCAAATCGGACATGGCATACCGCAGGCCGAGCGGGCGCCCATCGCCTTCGGTTGCCGCAGCCGCGAACGGTATGTCGGACAGCTCACCTCCTGCCACGACGGCGACCCGGCGGACCCACCGGGGCAGGAGGCTGAGTACCTGCTCGACCCCCACCTGCCGGGTCACCGTTCGAAGACCCTCACGGAATGTCCCGTCCCTGATACTGGCCATCAGGAATATATCGTTCGCCCAGCAGCACCTGAGGCCCTCCAGAGACTCGTACAGATCCTTGCGACTGACCGGAACCGAAAGGTGGCGCGTCATTCTGGGACCGATGAGCATATGGTGCACATGGGTCGGGGTCGCATGCATCATCCAGACCACCTGCGCCGGGGGCAGCCGGTCGGCCAGCCCGGACACCCACCGCCAGGCAGCCTCATGGTCATCCGGCTCTGGGCGCTTCCGCAACGCGGCGCCCGCAACAGGTGCGATACCGTCCAGAATGGCGGCGTCCCGCGCCCACTCCATCGCGACTGCCACCCCGGCAGTCGCCACCCAGCCGTGCGTGTCCTGTGCCCGTGCTGCCGCGTTGACGAGCTCGTCGTGCTCATCGGCGACCTGCTGCAGCATCTGGACGCGGATCCGGTCGGTCACCTGGCAGCTTGCGATCCGCTCCTCGCAACGGTGTGCCCTGGCCCAGCAGGCCGTTGCCTGGTCACTGCGGTGCAGCGCGAACAGGGCATTGCCGAGCAGCCGCAACGCGAGCACCCGGATCTCAACGAGTGATGCCGCTGCGGCATGAGCAGCGGCGCTCCGGCAATGGCCAGCGGCGCTTCGCAACAGGTCGGGATCGCCTGCCCCGCAGTCCCTGGCCAGGAACCATTCTCCGGCGGCCAGGTGCCAGGCCGCGAGGTGCTCCCCAGTCCGGCCGACCCGACCCCTCAACGACCTAATCAGGCACAACGCCTCGTCGAGGCGGTGGTCCGCCACCAGCCGCCGCGCCCGCGGGATCGCCCGGCCAATGTCGGCAGTCGCAGCCTCGACGGCTTGACCGCCGTCACCAGTCGTTGGCTCTACCGGCGAGTACGGATCCGCCAACCATCGCGCATCCGCCACCGCCTGCGGGCTGGGCGAGGTCGTAGCCGCTTCCCCGAGGTCCGGGACATACCGGTCCAGCGCCTGGTACTGCCGAGTCAGCAACAGCAGCAGTGCGATCTGATACCGCACCGGCAGCCGCAGGGCCGGATCGAGATCTGGCCCATCCAGCTGCCGCAACTCGCCGAGCGCCTCCTCGTACCGCTGCTGCTGCCTCAGCCCGAGGGCACGACGCTGGCGGTCTCCGACGCTCCCGGAGGACTCGCTGGAGGCCGCGCTGGCCACTGCCTCTGGCCTGCCCTGGCGTACCGCGAGGACCTCCAGGTCCCGATTGACGACCTGGACCCCGCCGTGCAGGCCGATGGCGAGGAAGAGCCTGCGCGCTTCGGTCAGGTGATGGGTCGCCGCCGCTGCATCGCTCCGATCGGCAGCGATCAGCCCGCGGATCCGGTGGAGTCTCGCGTCCTCCTCCGGGTCGCTCGCTCCGCGTTCCTCGGGGGCGGCGTCCATTTTCGAGAGCACAGCATATGCACCGCCGAAGTCCCCAATGAACACGCGCAGTTCGGCGTGCAGCAGCAGCAGTCCGGCATCATCGGCCCCCGCAGAGCCGCAGTATTCCTCGCAGCACCGCAGCGCCCTGCTGAACGTGCCCTGATTCGACAACTGGGTGACGTGATCAACGGCCAGAATCGACCAGAGGTCCAGCCCGTCGGCTCTGGCCAGGTCGACAGCCCGCCGGTACGCGGCGTCCCCCTCGTCGACCTGACCTCGGTCAAACGCTTCGAGGCCAGCCTCCAGCGCCTGACGGAGCGGTGTTCCCAGCTGCGGATACTCCGGTTGCGGGGTGTTCGGCATCAGTCCTCACAGCCTTCCAAGCCTGACGAGTCCGCCGGGCACACCAGGAGGATCGACCCCTCGGGCACCCGAACGGGCGCGCCAGATGGTTCCGCGCTGGGAGAGGCGCTTGCGAGGCCCGTGCCGCTGCCCTGGCCACTGCCACTACCACTGCCCTGGCCTGTGTTCGGGCCAGCCCCCGGACCAGCGCCCGGATTGGTGCCCGGATTGGTGCCCGGATTGGTGCCTCGGCTTGCCCATTCGGTGGGATCAACGCGGTACCACTCGGCTCCGTCGTGGATGCGAACGTCCGGGACGTCCTGTCTGGTATCTACGGCTCGAATCGGCGTTGCCGCCAGGAGTTTTACCTTCAGGGTCCGTGGCAAGCGATCCGGGATGATCACTCCGTACTCAAGCACGACGTCGGACCGCAGTCGCTCATGGAAGTAGAGGTACTCGGGATCCTCTGCGCCCTCGTTGAAAAGATCGTCAAGTGTGACCACTCCCAGGTCAGCCACGACCGTGAGCGGGGCGGGGTCGACCACCTGCGCGACGCCGTCGGTGATCCGAATCAGCGGGGTGTACTCCGAGTCGGCGGACGTCGCCCGCAGCACCGGCGCAGCCCACCGGTGCGTGCTGTCCAGCAGCATCACCTGATCCTTGCCGACCAGCGCGACGGCGTCCCCGCCGTCCCCGAGACGAACCCCCCGGAGCAGACCGTCACCCGCCTGAGCGGCATCCTTCACGGCCACGCGAACGCGAGGGAAGTCCGCGAGCAGTGCCGCACCGGCCACGGTTCCATCGAGTCCGAGAACGGGATCACTGTCGGCGAAACGAGGACGATCCTCGGTGAAGAGCACGGATGCGATCGACTGGCCGTGCTCGTCGGTCACTGTCACCGCCGGTGCGTCCTTGCCCGGCGGTCCGGCTCTGGTCACCCTGGCCGACTGGTCGAGGGTCCTCGGGCTGACCTCCTCCCAGCCCGGCGCACCATCGGTCCCAATTGTCGGCCCAGGCACGATACGAGCCAGGTAGTACGGTGGATCCGCCGCCTGCTGGCCGGGACCGCCGAACCCGAACGTCAACTCCTCACCCGGGGGCACCATCTCACCGGTGATCGCCATCCAGGACTCACCCGGACCACCCAACTTGTACAGGTCGCCGCCGGCCGGCTCAGCCTCCTGGTAGCGGTAGAGCACCCCCTCGGTGGCTGGCGGCAGTCCCCGGCCCGTGAAGGACTTCAGCCGCTCCTGGAGTGCTCCGAGCATGCGAAGGGCTCTATCCAGGGGACCCCGGCGCCAGGTGACCGCAACCACCCGGCCAGTCGCCTCTGCCGCGATGGTCCCCTGGACCTGCCCCTCAAACCCGACTCGCTGGGACACCCGGCCACTGGCGCCTTCGAACTCCACCATGAACCGGCGCGTCGCACTCTCCGCCCGCCAGATCTTGAGGCCGCCGAAGGACGCCACCCGCCGGCCCGGGGCGGACGACTCGACCGAGGCACGATCATCCGCCCGGAAGAACCTGCGATCGATGGCATCGACCACGGCGCCCTTGGCGTCGAGCCACACCTGCCGGACGCGTCCGGTCCCTCGTGCGGCGTCAAATGTGGATTGCCCGTCCACCAGACCGCCGCGCCGTACCTGTTCGGGGAGGACAGCACCCAGATCCTGGCTGGTCTGCCGGGTTCGCTCGATCTGATCGCCGAGGTTGACGCCACCGGTGATCATGACACCGTCACAGTACCGATAGGTCTTCGACGGCTGGGTCAGCAGGGCTTCCTGCGTCGCGACCGACGGCCGCACGAACGCGATGGGTGAACGTTCCTTCAGCTCGGTGTGTTGCGACCACCAGTCCGCAAACCGCAGGTCTGAGGTGATCGCTGCGTCCGGGAGCTGGGGGAGCCTCTGGTTCTTGGCCAGCAGCCACTCCAGCGCCCCGCTCCACCTCATGATCTGGTCGAGCCGCTGGTACTGGGGCTCGAAGTCGCCGACCGCCTGGTAGTGCCTGTCCCACCAGAGCAGGCCCCGCCCGAAGGCATAGCTCGGCTCAATCTCCCCGTCAGATCCATTGGCTCTGACGAACAACCGGGTCGCCTGGGTGCTCATACTGACCCGACCGTCGTCGAAGGAGAACCCGGACTGGTTCTGCCCAAACCACAGGCGACCCGACTCGCTCTGCTGGGTTGCGGAGCCGTCGCAGTGGCTCCACGGGATCTCCGCCTCGGGGTTCGCCACGAAGCCCGGCACGAGCTGGGTGTCCGGAGCGCCGTTCGCCGCTCCGGACACCCAGCTCTTCGCGACATAGTCGGCGTAGAACAGGGTCATGCCGACCTCGGTGCCCCCCAGTTGCCCGTCGTAGCGCGCCTGGCTGTAGGCGGGCTGGCCCTCCAGGATCTGCAGCAGGCTCCACAGGTGGACGCGGTCAGTCGGCAGTCCCTGCGCCCGCAGGCTGGCAGCGTCGCGGTCCTCCTGGAACAGCGCGCCGCTCACCGAGGCGGCCAGGGCCTGGGCGGAGGCGAACCTCGACCCCCGCCAGCGTCCGGTGGCCACCCGGCGTGCCAGGTCCGGGCTCAGGCCGGGGATCACGGCCCGGATGTCCTGGGCGGTGCGCAGCTGGGGGCCGGGATCCAGCGAGAATGCCGGATGCGGCTGGCCGTCGCTCTGGGAGTACCCGCGCTGGATGACCGAGATGTCCTCGAAGTCCAGCGGCGCCGAGGTGATACCTGGCCAGTTCCATCCGCCGGCCCAGATCTCCGTGCCCCGCGTCTCAAGCACGGAGAGATGCTGGGTGCCTCGTAGGAAGGCCACCAGGTGCTGCTCGTCGTCCACGCGCATTGTGACGTACCCGTGGGCCGCGCGGACCTCGGCGGTCGGCAGCGGCGGATCCGACGTGACGGCGACCGTCCAGGTGCGCTGCTGGATCCGGTAGTGGTGGATCTGGACCTTCGGCGGATCCGATCCGGCATCGGTCCGGTGCTCATCGAGCAGCAACCCGACGGTGCGTGCCTCGGCCGGATCTCCCTCCTTGACCAGCAGATGCAGCACGTCGTGCCCGTCGTACAACGCCCGCCCGGAGCCAGCCGGCTGCCTGGAGACATCCGCGAAGACGGAATCACGGATCGGCATCGTGTCATACGCAGTGTCGCGTAGCTGCTCCGCCGTAAACCTGAGGTGTGCGGCAAGACCGATCCTGGCCCAGTCCAGCACCTGGTCGGTCGCCTCGGTCCGGTCAACGGTCGCAAGCCGGCTGGCGGCCCCGGCGTACGACACCAGGATCGGCCCGGAGGTGGCCGCCGCGCTCTGGTGGCTGCCCGGTGGTGTCTGCCGCCCCCAATCCGGCAGGCACGCCACACCCAACCCTGCGAGCACCGCCAGCAGGGCCGTGGCGGAGGCGACCAGCGCAGCGGTACGCTGCCCTCCCGCCAGCCGTCCCCGGCGAGGGACGGGTACTCGCCAGCGTGGACGACGTAGTCGCAGGAGCGGGAAGCGTGCTCGTCCCCGTTGGGAGCGTGCTCGCCTGGGAGACCTGGGATAGACCGCATCGTCCGACGGATGGTGATCGAAGTCCCATGGCCGGAACGTGGTGCCCTGCCTGCGCCCAAATCGGATGCCCATGACGTGCTCGCTAGAGCGACGCGCTGCGGCCGAGCTGGCGGCGCAGGCTCTCGACGACCTGGTTGAACTGCGTATCAAGCTCGTCGACCTGGCAGGAGTCGAAGGTCCTCCACTCGTCTCCGAAGAGCTCCTCGGTGTGCAGCCTCCAGGCGGCAAGGGCTGCAAGATGGGTTTCCAGCGGTCCTTCCGGCCCTTCTGACCCCTGTTGCCCGCCCAGCGCTGCCGGAGGGATGTCGGCAATCAGCAGAGGGTTGTCCGGGTTCGCCTGGCAGGCCCTCGCCCGCAGGATGTCCCGCGCAGCAGCGACGACGATCCCCCGGGCCTGCTCATCCGCGTGGCTGGTTCCGCCGTCCAGGCGGGTTACGGTCGCGTGGTGTGCCGTCATCCGCTTCCTGGCGCGTTTCAGCAGGCGGTCTCTGGTCTGGCATGCCCGCTTTAGGTCCAGTCGGGCCCGCCTGGCGCTGCCGGCATAGGGATTGTGGGTTATGACCTTCAACGCGACCGCCGCGATGGTGAGCATCATCAGCAGCAGCGCCATCTGCGGCTCGTACCCGGCCAACTGCCGGTTCGCCGCCCCGGCGAGCAGCGAGCGGATGTAGGCCCAGATCAGCAGCGTGCCCAGGAATGCCACGGTGAACACGATCGGGACGACCCAGCGGGACTGCGGCAAGTCGCACACCTGTTGATCGCCGTTGGGCGATCTGAGTTGCTGCCTGCCGTCGGACGATCCCAGCCTCCGGCGCGCTGCATCGCGGGCAGCAGCTTCACCGAGGAGGTGGCCTGTCACCATCAGCCCTACCATGATGCCGAATCCAGGCAGGTAGGCCAGGTAGTACCCGGCGGAGTCGCTACCGACGCTCATCATGCGCTGGAGGATGTCCCCGAGGAACAGGGTGTCGTAGGTCGCGCTCGCGATGATCGCCGGCCACAGCAGCGCAACAGCCCACCAGGGACGTTTCCTGCGATCCTCCGGGCCATCCGCCGCATGCCGCTGCTCAACCGCTTCGACCGCCTGGCTGGCCGCCTGGAGCGATCCGGTCCCGGCGAACTGCGCCAGCTCCTCGACCGCCGCCGCTGCGGCCTGGTAGGTGCTCCTCGCCTCGGTGCGGAGCCCTTCCCGCGTCCGGAGCCATTCATTCAGGCACTCGTTGCCGTCAAGGTATCCCTGAAGCAGCATGGCGGCCTCTGACCGACGCGGGCGTTCCTGAGGCCGTGCCGCGATCTCACGCTTCTCCGGGGCCTGCTGCTGGTTTGCCCCTTCGGGGCAGGTGGTTGACAGCGGACACTCCACAGGAGATTTCCAGATCGGTTGAGCGCCGGATGCGGGCCGTCCGCCATTGATGGTGGTCATGCGAGCTTCACTTTCCAGTGATACGTGCAGGAACAACGGGCCAGGATCACGTCGAGCCGCGGGGGGCCACGATGATCTCGACTCGCCGGTTCTGCTGGAGGCAGTCCTCATTGGGCTTTCCACCCACGAATTCGTGCTGGCACAGCAGCCGCCTCTCCCCCATACCGACCGCCGTGACGTCAACGACGCCATGGTCGACGAGATAGGCCATGACGCTCCGCGCTCGGTTGGTCGAAAGGCTCATGTTGTCGTCAGCGTTGCCCCGCGAGTCGGTGTGTCCCTCGACGACGACTCGAGCCTCCGGGGTCGTCCGGATGTCCACGGCGATCCGATCAAGCACCTTTGGCGCGTCCTTGCGCAAATCCCATCGGTTCAAGTCAAACAGGGCCGCAGACGGCAGCCGATAGGTGCGAGCACCGCCGAAGGTGACCGCAGGATCAGTCACTGTTGCCGAAGGCGGGACGAGGCTCGCGGAAGCCTCCGGCGCTCCTGCCACCGAAGCCGTGCTGATGGAGCAGGGTTGCCTGGCTCCGGCCCCGGTGCACAGGCTCTGCCACAGTCGACCGAGCCAGTCGAGCTGAGCGGCAGTGGCCATGGGCTGGTCCGGGGCGGTCCTGCCAACGCCCAGCATGGCGAACTCAACCCCGAACAGCAGGTCCGACGGCAGTTCCTTGCGCTCCTCGCAGACCTCGACAATGCCCTCGATCTCGCTGTTCTCAGTGAAACGTGCTTCGGCCAGATCGGCGCAGCCCCTGGTGACCAGACCGTCGCTGGCAACCACGATCCGCCTGACCTCGGGAGCCTCGCGGACCCAGGCCGCAGCGTCCCGGACGGCCCTGAGGACATCGGTGCCCTCGTACCCTGGGTTCTCAACCGCCGCCTTCGACACCGTCATCCGCAGGCACTCGGTCGCATCCTGCCGGAAGGCCTTCCGGTTCGCGTCGTTGGGATCGTCGGATCTCGTCGCGTAATCCTTGGCTGCCCATCGCAGGTCTCCGGTGCCGCTGAAGGTGCCGACAGAGACTCGCACACCGTCGTCCGTCGCCTTCCGGATGGTGTCGTGCAGAGCCTCGGCGTAGGACGGGGTCCCGGGCCCAGCGGCGGTGCTTCTGGTCGAGTTCGAGACATCGATGAGGATGGCCAGCCGGCTATCGGATGGACGCAGGTTGGTCTCATCCCGCATGCCGTCACACGACGGTGGCGGCGGATCGTCGATGCAGCTGTTCAGGACGATCAATGCGCCGGCCGTGAGGGCGATCGTCAGGGCGCCTCCGATCAGCCCTCCGCGCACCTGCCTGCCGCGAGGCGTCAGCTGGCTGTTCATATGGCCCCCTCTCCAGGTCCCACTCCGGACCGCTCTGCTCCGGACCGCTCCGGACCGGGCCGCTCCGCCCCGCCGAACGGTGACTGGGCCCAGGCGAACGGGTCGAGCCCCATCTGCCGGCAGAACGCCTGGTATGCCTTGTCGTAAGCGCTGGCGAACTCGAACAGGCCAACGCTCTCGTGGCTCCTGCCCGCCTGCTGCAACACCCCGGCCAGCTCAGTGGTCCGGGCCCGACGCACGTCGGCCAGGGCGTGCAGGACCGCTGCGAACTCCGGGTCAGTCAGGCTCGCGGCGAAGGGCAGCAGGAACTGCCGCTCGACCCGCCCGAGCCGATCGAGCTGCTCAAGGCGGCAGAACACCTGAAGCCATTCCTCCGCGAGCGCCTCGACCTTCCTGGCCCGCAGGACGCCGCGCTCGAACGGCAGCAGCAACTCGCGCATCCGAGGATCTGGGACCACCCGCACCGAGGGGGTACATCGGATGGTCCCCTCGTCGTCGTCGTAGCACCAGCCCTTGCTGATCTCCTCGTTGATCCGTCGTTCCGCCTCGGTCGTCTCAGCCGGCCGGAACTCGCGGGCGACCGCCCAGATGCGGTGGATGAGCTTGCTCCGGGCACTGTCGGTGTAGTGGGAACTCCGCCGGACCAGCGCCTCGTAGCTCATCTGCCCGCTGGACCATCGGAAGTGCGGGATCAGCTGCAGATCGAAGACATCTCCGCGCGCCGCGACCACCAGTGGCTCGCCCTCGTCCGCCGGCTCGTAGTCGACATCTGGCCGGGCTGACGGCAACGCGGCTGGCGGGCCAGCCAGCCACCGCCGGAATCGTCGCATGACGCCATCGCGTTTCGCCACTGGGATCAGTCCCTTCCTATCTCCTCGTACACCCGCCGGATGACGGCGCAGTCCGGGTACTGCTGTCGCCACCGGCCGAGGTGAAAGCCAGCGCGCAAGCGGAAATCGAACGCCACCCGTTCCTCGCGGTTGGCGAGCATGCGGGCAGCCAGGGCCACGACGAGGTCGGCCTGGTCCGGCTCCGCGTCGGCCGCGACCATCCAGCGCCGCAGCGGCTCCCAGGACCGGGCGGCCATGCGCGAGCCGACCAGCGCGTGCCGCCACAGCCGCACCAGTGCTCCCTGCCGTTCTGGATGATCGGCGACCAGCGGAAGGACCGGCGGCCACGGCCCTTTCGCCTTGGGACCGGCGAGCTTGGCCAGCGCCAAGAGCACCAGCACGGCGTGCTGGCGAAGGCAGTCGTCCGCTTCCGCCGCCCAGCGGACCAGCTCGTCCAGCACCAGCTCCGGCGAGCCGGATCCGTAGAGCATGGCCATGGCCATAGCCATGGAGGAACTGCCCTGCAACTCGCCGGCCTCGGCCAACTTCCGCAGCGACCGGATCGCGTCCTCCGGCATGGAGGCCCCGATCCGGGTGCCGTACACCTTGGCTGCGGTGTCCTGGAGGAATGGGTTCGGGCTGTCTCGCCAGTCCAGAACCTGCCGCCGTATTCGGGCGGCCAGCCGGTCCTCGGTCGCAGCCAGGTCCATGGCCAGGGCAGCCGACTGCCGGTAGCGCGCATTCCCTCTGGCCCAGCGCCCGATCAGCGTGCCGTACACAGTCTCGAAGTCGAAGGTTGCCAACACCCCGGCGACCTGGGCGGCCCGGACCTGGACCCGGGCCCGATCGGCCCCGGCGAGGACATCCAGCCACGCCTGGATGGGGCCTCTCGTCGCGGCGAAATCGTGCCATGCGACGTCGAGCATCATCGGGGCCAGTGCCGAGTCAACCAGCCGCGCGTTGCGTCGGGCGCCCGGGGACTCGCCGTCCTTGTGCCCTCCGTCGAGGTACATCTTCCGATATAGCAGTTTGTCGAGACCAGCGTCGAACACGACATGCGTCGGCGCGGTCTCCCTGTGCTCGAACAGCGGCAGGATCTGGCCGCTGAGCAACTCGCCGGCGTCGAAGGCGTCCGATAGCGGATGGCCGTGGAACACGGCATACGCGATCCGGAATGCCTGACGGCGCTGCGCCTCAAGGGCAGCCTCCGCCTCCTCTTCAGTCGTGATCAGAGCCTCGCGGGCCAGCTGCCGCAGCTCCTGCTCGGACAGCCGGACGAGCTCGCGGATCGGCACCTCGGAGTGGACCGCCCCCGCGATCGATGCGGCCATCGCCACCAGGGTCGCCATGTCCGTCGGCAAGGGGTGTCCCAAGTCGCGCAGCTCGGCGATCCGACGCGTGGCATAGTCGTCCACGGTCCACTGATCGCAGCCTTCCTCGCAGGTCTTGGCATGCATGGTCAACCGGACCGTCACGTGGCGGCGCAGGACCTCTTCCGGGTCTGGAGCGGCGTGGTTGAAGCCGAACGGCCCCAGGTGCTCGTCGGTCTGCCGCTGCTTGCCAGCCAGGAGCACGAGGTAGGCCCGCTGCCTGCGCGCCAGCGCGGCGAATGCCTCCAGGGTGGCCCTGCGCAGCGGGGTACCGGTCACGTCGAGCATGTGACCTTTCCCCGGGCTCAGCAGCGTGTCGTCCTGCAGATCGCTCAGCACGATCCCGGGCTCCGCCTCAAGGACTACGACGTCGGCCGGCTGGCACGGGGCAGGATCACCTGGATCGGGACCATCACCGCGTCCGGGCAGGGCGAGCCCGGCGAACGCGATGGTTCGACGCCCGCTGCCCGGCTCACCCAGGACGACGACCACCCGGTGCTGGCACAGCTTCGCCCGCAGTTCCGTGAAGCTGCCCGTCGCGACAAACGGTTCGAGGTACTGCTCCTTGACCCACCGCTCACCCAGCTCGGACATGCGCACCCGGGTCTCCCGCATCCCGGAGGTGAGAAGCACCTCGACGTTCACCGCTGTGGCATGGTCGCCCTGGGCGAGAGCACCGCTGTTGTCAACGTCCCTGAGGCGGTGCCGTGCCCCACTGAACACGTCCCGACCCGACTCCGCAGCCCAGTGCCGCTCATCGATGGCCTCCGGACTGTCCTGGTCGCCTTCGAGCCCGGGGTGGGTCACGCGGCCGTCCTCGGTCGCGCGGTCGCTGATCCCCCGCGCCTTGACGTCCTTGACGGCCTGCTTGACCAGACCGTCCGGCTGGTGGGCGTCCTTCGACGGCGGGACCTCCTCTGTAGAAGCGGGGGCCTCGGTCTCCGCCGCCGTCCGATCCGGGTCCTGCACCTGCTCAGGTCCGGCCTCGCCAGCCTCCCGATCGCCGGTTGGCCCCTTGCTTGACTCATCCGTCATGCCTACCTCGGCTGGTTCAGGCCCTGGCCACGGGTACTGGTGGCTGACGCGCCGGTGCCGATGGCCATCGCGCCCGTGTTCCTGACGCGCCTGACCGTGATCTGGGAACTCCGACCAGCACCCTCCTGCTCACCCTCCGCAGCTCCCGGTTGGGCGTTCGCGACGGCACGCAGCCAGGTCTGCTCCGCCAGACGCTCGACCAGTCGATCGACGTCGGACTCTGGATCCTTGACTCCGACCAAATGGTATTCATGACTACTGATGACGCGAATATCCTCGGGAAGTTCCTCCCGCTTGGGCAGTGTCACCTCACCCATCAACACTGGAATCACCAGGATGCCGCAGTTGAGGGCCTCGACGATTTCCCGTCGAACCCAGTCATTCTCGTCGTCAATCGCGCGCCTGCCGTCGACCTTGCGCAGCCAGCGCCGTCCGATAACGACGAGGAGCGCATCGCTGGTACGCAGTCGCCGCAGCAGAACGGGTTCGAAGGCTACCCCGAGGGGGATCGTCCGATTGTCGAGAAAGACCATATCCTTGCCGAGCCGATCGGCCAGCAGCCTGTCAATCAATCGCGCCCCGAACGGCTCGTCGGTACTTCGGTAATTCACGAACAGACCGCTCATCGCCACCCTTTCATCTGATCCCTGCCACACGTTGCGGAGATCACCCCGATACGAATACGACCAGGTCTCACTATTCTCATGTTCGAGCCACCGAAATGATCGCTGTGGCGAGATGACCCGTATTCCCCAAGCAAGGGGCCATTCTGCGAACACCCGCATCCCGCGGAGTGCGGCCACCATGGCTGCCGACTACAACCACCTGGCCATGAGACCCCCAACCGACATCGCCACGACATGGGACAGAATGGCAGAGAATCAGTCCATAGACCAGTCGATTCCCCGGCTAGATTCAAAGAGACAACAGGAAACGCCCAGCAGCGCGGCTATTGATGACAAACAACTATTAAATGCGTCATTTATCCGTTTTTCACCACCCCCACGACCGACGAACAACCCACCCGAGCCAGCCGACAGCAGGGAACGCAGCAATGACCTTGGTCTACGAAGTTGATCACCTTTCGACCTTCGGTGTGGAACTGCGCCGACGCCGCATCGAGGCAAACCGCTCCCTCGCGACGTTCTCGAAGGAAATTCATTACTGCAAAAGCCACCTGAGCAAAGTCGAGACCGGCGTCAAACCGCCATCCCGGGATTTCGCCCAGCGGTGTGATGCGGCTCTACACGCTGACGGTGAGCTGGCGAGACTAGCCAGGCCACGGAGGGGCGGCGGCCAGTCCCCGCCGGTCGCCGAGTCCGATGCCCACTGGTCCCCAACCTTCTGGCTTCCGACCCCGGCAACGCCCCTGGCCCCAGACGACCCGGAGACGCTCGCAGAGTGCTGGCACATCTTCGAGCACATCCGCACGCTCGGCCAGCGATGCGCTCCCGACCAGCTGGTCCCTTGGCTGGCCCGCTGGACCGAGACCCTCTGCCGGCAGACCAGGCATCGGCAGTCGCTGCTGTTCGCCTCCAGGCTCGCCGAGTTCACCGGTTGGATGTTCCAGGAGATGGGCGACGACGATGCTTCGATCCGGTGGACCAACCAGGCGGTCCGCCTGGCAGCAGCGGCGGGAGATCAGCAGCTGAGTGCCTACCGCCACGTTCGCCTCGCCGAGGTGGCCCTCTACCGGAACGAAAGCAGAACGATGATAGAGCTGGCGAAGCTGGCCCAAGCCGAGCAGTCCACTCCCCGCGTTCATGGACTGGCGGCGCTGCGCGAGGCGCAGGGTCACGCCATCGACGGCAACTACGACGAGTGCCACAGCGCGTTGGATCGCGCGGCATCGTTCATGGACCAGTCCTGCGCCCCGGATCCCGCGTTGCCGACTCTTGGCACCTCGACCGTGGTCAATCCGATCCCGACCGTCCGGGCCTGGTGCATGCACGATCTTGGTCATCCCAGGGAGGCCGTCGACATCCTCACCCCAGAGTTCGGGCGCATTCCGCCGCGCGCGCAACGCGCCCGTGCTCGATACGGAGTGCGTCTGGCACTCGCCTGCGCCAGCATGCACGAGATTGAGCGATCCTGCGCCCTGCTCGAACCGCTCCTTGAAACGCTGCCCCGCCTCGACTCCGCGACGATCCGAACAGACCTCCGCAAGGTCGCCGCAACGCTCAGTCGATGGGCCTCAGACCGATCGGTGCGAGCCATCACGCCTCGCATCACGGCAGCGCTGCACCCTCGGTTGCGGTAGTGGGCCCGGTGAGCGGAACTGCTGTGGCGCGGTCATCCGACCGCGCCACAGCCCGTATCCCGTATCCCGTACCTACGGTGCGATCGACCAGAGTTGACACGTGTTGTTCAACCACATCCACAGCTGCGCCTTCGTGCCGTTGGCCGTGCCGCAGTTCTGGTTGTCCAAGACCATGCCGCTGTTTTCGACCACGAGTTCGTAGCGGCCATTCCCAGCCGGAATGACCGCCCACTGCTGACACGTGTTGCCGAGCGATTGCCACAGGTTGACGCCCGTGCCCAGAGCCAACCCGCAGTCGACCGCATCGAGCACCTTGCCGGCGTTGACATTCGTGACCGTCCACTTGTTCGCGCCGACGCTGCTGAAGCGCCACTGCTGGCACGTGTTGCTCAGCGACTCCCACTGGTCGATCTGGGTGCCGTTGGCTGTGCCGCAGTTGACGGCGTCAAGAACCTTGCCGCTGGCAAGGTTCGTCAGCCGATACGTGGCACCATTCACCGGGAAGGTGACGCTCTTGCTGTACCCGACGGAGACGATATTGGCCTGCACGGCGTTCTCCGTGGCGTCGCTCGGATAGCCGCTGGTCATGACGCCTTCGAAGAAGGAACCTACAGAGCCGTTGCTGTTGTCGCCACCGATGCCAAGGATGATCGCTCCTTGCTTCGTCATCGGCCGGTAGCCCGACAGGTTCGGCAACGCTCCGTCGTATCGCGTTGCCAGACCGCCGGACTGGGCGTTGCCGTCCTTGATGGCGTACGTCGAGGTGCCGTTGTTCTTCAGCACCGCTGTCACGAACGGGCTGTTGCGACCGGTGTTCGCAGTCCAGGAGCCGTTGCCGCCGGCGAACAACCCGTTCTCAAGGTCAGCGGCGACGCGCGGTCCGGTCGAGCACGGCGAGAACCAGCACAGGTTGCCGAAGTAGATCGCGTCCATGTCGCCGTTGCCGGTGTCCATGTTGTTAGTCTCGGCGTTGCCGTAGTCAAAACAGCACCGGTCGTTGACATGCGTACCTTCGGTAACCATGTACATGCCCTCAGGGGCGCTGCCGGTGGCGACACCGCTGGTCGCGTTGTTGCGGTAGCCGTTTCCCGCGGAAATGTAGATGCCGTAGACCTTGTGGCCACCCGCCGTCACGGGCAAGGCTGCGGCGTTCGCGCCCTGGTCAGCAGTGGGGTTGGCCCCACCACCAGGAGCGATCGTCAGGTCATTGTGCCGGGAGGTCTGATCGTAGATACGGACAATGGTGCAGTACGTGCCAGAGCAGAAGGAGTCCTGGGTCGACGCGTTCGCGTAGCCGCCGGCGCTGAGCACGCCAATGTTCGCCGTCGCGCAGTCGGACCAGCGCTTCACCTGGTAGAGCGAGCCACTGTAGGAGCCGAAGAGCGCACGAGTGGTGCTGTGGGCGGCGACGCACGGGGTGCCGCCGCTCGCGTAGATGTCGCAGGGCGCAGCGGCGGCTGCCTGCGCCGTGCCAGGCACGACGATCAGCGCCGTGACAAGGATTACCACAGAGGAACCTGCCGCAAGGGCCATTCGCCACAAGGGACGCGGAGATGAAGTACCCATGGTGTGCCTTTCGCGTGCGTGCGAAGCAGC
>JAFGOK010000702.1 GCA_016926535.1 Micromonosporaceae bacterium
AGACACCCTGCTCAACGCTCACACGACCGCGACGTCACCACTCACCGCAACCACCCACCTCGACGGTCCGAGGCGAAGCCTCTCTAGGACGACCGTGAATGGATACGTCGGTGACCGCGACATTGGTCAGATCGGTGTTTCGGTTGGTGTGCAGGACCGTGACCGTCCGGGTGTCGTCCTCCCCAGTGTCTGGATCAGCGGCCCGAAAAGACCCAATGAACCCGTTGCATCCTGATGTTCGTGCTGGTCAGTGCCCGGTTTGACAGAGATCCAATATCTGGTTTGCCCAGGTCAGGGCATGATCGTGTTGGGTACTGGTGTGGGACTTTGAGTGTTTCACGAAGGTGTCACGATATGATGAGGATTCAATTACTTCGGGATCGTTTCGCCGTATTTGCAGGCATACGGGCCTGCCGCGCGATCCGGGGACACGGACGTGGTCTGGCGGGTAACGCTGTTGGCTGTGGTGTGGTGCTTCAGGCCGCGAACGGGTGGTGTTCGAGGTGGTGGACGGTCAAGATCGCCTTGACCATCTGGGTGCAGCGCTCGGGGCGACAGCGCAGTTCGGTGGCCAGGATCCGCCACCACTTCAACTGGGCGTTGCCGCGTTCGCCGAGACACCGCAGGCTCGCGTGGAGCTGGTTGGCCAGGCGTTTGGCGACCGGGAGTTCCTTCTCGCCGCGCTTGCGTTTGTATCCGCAGGCGACGTCGTCGAGGCCGGCGTAGCCGAGGTCGGCCAGCAGTCCGACGAATCGTGTGATCTTCGAGGTGAGTTTCCAGCGGCGGGCCGCGGTGATGTCGTTGACCTTGCCGGGCAGGGCGGCCGAGGCCCACAGCAGCGTGCCGTCGGGGGCGCAGACGGTCTGGACGTTGACGCCGTGGCGTTTGTACTTGCCACTGTAGTGAATCTGGCGACCGGTGACCTTGCGTCCGAAGGCGACGGTCGGGATCTCACGATCAAATGATCAAGCGATTGACCTGCCGCAATGAGAAACCAGCAATCCTGTCAAATCACGCTCTGACCAGGCATAACGCCACGACGCAACGGGCTCAGTGTGGACCATCAGCGATCAATGTTCAAACATCGAGATTGTTGGACAACCCGCAGCGAGCTGTCTGCACACATACCGCTGCCACTGAACCAACCCGGCAAATCGAGGCCCACTGTGTCATATGCGCGACAGCGAATCAACCGACAGAGTGGATCCGACTCGGCAGAAGCGACCGGCACGAGGGCGGAGTTCGCGGCGCGATTCGCCATATGCGTCCTACCCACGGCAGCATGAAACATGCGAGACTTCTCGTCACGCTCCGAGTCTGTGAACCATGCTCACGGTGATTTGACCTCCCACGGAAGAGGACCGATGTCCGGCGGACGATGGGACCCCCAGACACGCATCGCTGTCGTGGTGGTCGGCATGCTTGTTGTCACAATCGGCGCGCTGAGCACGTTGCAGTGGCGCAGCGGTATCGGCGCGGCGGCGCTGGTCATCGGCGGGTTGCTCGTCAGCCTCGCTGGCGTGGCCGGCGGCACCGTCTTCGGCCCACGCGAGATGCCGTCCATTCGCGTCGTCGCCGCTCAGCCGGCCGCGATCGAGGCGGGCCATCCAGCCATCGAGTCGGGCCATCCGGCAATCGGGACGGGTCATCCGGCAATCGGGGCCATTTCAGCGTGCGGGGGCACCGCAGACAGCCGTTCAGGCAGCGCAGACTCCGCCCGCAGAGGCGGCAGGAGGCTCGCGGTCTCCGGCCTTGTGACCCGGGATGGTATCCCAGGCCAGGCAAGACCGGCAGCCACCCTCGCTGTCGACTCCGCAGGCGTGGCAACGCCGGTCAGCGTGGCGGATGGTATCCCCGCACCCCACCCGGTCGACGCGTCCGGTCATCTCGCGCCGTCCCCTGCCGCAGTACCGCCAGAAGCGAATCGCGCAGGCGAGGCCTTCGAGGCTGGCGACACGGAGGGGGCCGCAGCGGCGCTGCTCGCTCAAGCCCGCATCATCGCACCGAACGCCGTCGCGTACTACGAGGCCGTGCGAGACGCGGTCAGCGCAGCTGTTGACGGCCTCGGGCTGGCTCCAATTTCCGGGCAACTCCTTGGTCCACTCGCGATCGAAGGGCTGCCGGTCGCTGTCGACATCCGAGCCGGGACCAGGTTCTCCATCGCCGCCCTGTACGAGACGTACCAGTACCTGATCAAAGGCCCAACGGAGGTCGCTTCGATCCTGGTCATCATCAACAGTGGCAGTGGTGCGGACGTTGAGGCCGTCGCCCGGCTAGGTCAGACCCTCGGCCGACCGGTCATCGCCGTCGCATGGCGCATCGGGGAAGCGCCGACCCGCATCATGGAGGGCATTGCGCAGGCCTGCTCTGAGGCATGTGGCGAGCCCGCGGCCTCACCCGAGCAGGCCTCACCCGAGCAGGCCTCACCCGGAACGCTTCCGCAGCCCCGCCGGACCCGGCAGTCTGGCGTCCGGCCAGCGCCGATTTACGAGGACGAAGACTCCTGGCGACACGCCAATGAACTGCACTGGGGTGGAAAGCTCCAGCAGGCGGAGGAGGCGTACCGAGCCATTGTCGAAGCCAGGACCAGAGCACTGGGCTGGGATCACCCGAGGACCCTGACCGCACGGGACCAGCATGCGACGGTCCTTCGGGATCTGGATCGACTCGCTGAGGCGCTCGTCGAGTGCGACGAGGTTCTCAGCGCTCGGACCGGGCTGTTTGGAGCCGATCACGCCGACACGCTAACCAGCCGCAGTCACCTCGCGACCGTCTACCACCAGTTGGGCGACCTCACCAGGGCCGAAGCAGAACACCGGAAGGTGTTGGAAAACCGCATCCGGGTACTTGGAAAACAGGACACTGAGACACTCATCAGCCGCAGCAACCTTGCCAAGGTCTACCAGGACCTCGGCGAGCTCGACAAGTCGATCGAAGAACACACCACGGTCATGAACCAGCGGGCCGCGCTACTCGGGCCGCAGCACCGGGACACGCTGATGAGCCGAAGCCTGCTCGCGTCAGCCCTGCATCAGGCCAGCCGCCTGGAAGAAGCGGAGGCGCAGCATCGGGCCGTCCTTGAAGGACGGATGCGGTCGCTGGGACCCGCCCACCTCGACACTGCCGTCTCCCGGCACCGGCTCGCCAGCGTCCTGCACGACCTCAACCTGCTGGAGGAGGCGATCGCCGAGTACCAGGCTGCCCGGGAGGTGTACACGGAACTCCTCGGCCCCAGCAGCCCGTTTGCCAGAGCCGCCGCGTCTGACCTCGCGCTTGCCGAGCGGGCGCTCCGCGCGGCCCGCCGCCCCGCCCGCCCGGCTGAGGCATGCTGAGGAGCATGGATCTGCTCCTGCTCGTTTTCGGCATCGCGGTCGGGGTGGCCATCGGTTGGTTCGCGGCCATGTCCCGATCCGCGACGGACCTCGCACGGCTGGATGCGACCCTCCGGGCAACGAAGGAGGGGGAGGCTCGCCTGGAACAGTCGCTGCGAGCGCTTTCCCACACCGCCGCCCGGCAGTCTCAGGATGCCGTTACCACAGCGGTCGCTCCGCTCGCCGATGCGCTGACGCGCTACGAGCGGCACGTCGCGGAACTGGAGAAGGACCGGATCGGGGCATACGAGTCCCTGCGCCAGCAGGTGCGATCGATGACTGAGGTGTCGGGGGAACTGCGCACGGAGACCAGGCAACTCGTCGCGGCGCTGCGCGCCCCGCAGGTGCGCGGCCGGTGGGGCGAGCACCAGCTGCGGCGCATCGTCGAAGCCGCCGGCATGCTGGAGCACTGCGACTTCTCCGAGCAGGTCACGGCCACGACGGACCGGGGAACAGTCCGCCCGGACCTGGTTGTCCGGCTCCATGGTGGCCGGCACGTCGTCGTCGACGCCAAGGCACCGTTCGAGGCCTACCTCGCCGCGATGGAGGCCCGGGAGGACAGGGTGCGGGCCGGCTGCCTTGCCCAGCATGCCAAGCATCTACGCTCTCACGTCGACGCCCTCGGAGCCAAGGACTACTGGGCTGCGTTCGAGTCGACCCCCGAGTTCGTCGTGCTGTTCGTCCCGGCCGATCCGTTTCTCGACGCGGCGTTGCAGGCCGATCCCAGCCTGCTTGAGCACGCGTTCAGCCGCAACATCGTCCTCGCTACGCCCTCGACGCTCGTCGCTTTGCTTCGCACCGTCGCGTACGCCTGGCGGCAGGAATCGCTGGCACGCAACGCGATGGCGGTGCACCGCCTCGGCCAGGAGCTCTACACCAGACTTTCCACGATGGGCGACCATCTTGCCAAGCTCGGCACTTCCCTGTCTGGCGCCGTCGGGGCATACAACAAAGCCATCGGGTCGTTGGAGGCCAGGGTGCTGGTCAGCGCGAGGAAGCTGGCCGATCTGGGAGTCTGCCCCACGGAACTGGCCACACCGGCCCAGGTCGAGACCTCGCCCCGCCAGCTTCAGGCACCGGAGCTGGTCGACAACGAGTATGCCGCTCTGATTGAGCGTCTGGGAGAAGA
>JAFGOK010000703.1 GCA_016926535.1 Micromonosporaceae bacterium
CAAGGCATGACCCCATCGCGGGCTCCCGGGCCGGCACCAGGTGTTTCCGCTGCTCCAGGCGCAGTCGGAGGCACCCCCGGGCTCGCTGCTGCCCCAGACCTCGCGGTGCCGGCAACAGCGGCGCAGGCGGCGCTCCTGGTGGAGAATCGACGTCTGCGCCGAGTCGACATCGAGCGGAGAGCCTGGTTGACGTTTCTCGCGGAAGCGGGAGAGCTGCTGGCCCAGTCCCTGGACGTCGAGTTGACCCTCGCGCTCATCCCGCGGCTGATCGTCCCCCGGCTCGGCCGGTGGTGCACGGTGCACACGGCGGGGCCAAGCGGTGACCTCCAGCTGGCCGCGGCGACGCACACCGAGGAGGACCAGCTCAGCGGCCTGCTCACGCAGTTTGAGACCACCGCGGAAGTCCTCCGGGACGCGCTTCGTACCGAGAGCGCCGTCGCGCTGGCAGCGCCCGCGGACGGGTACGCCGTCCCGCTGATCGCGCGCAGCCAGCTACTCGGGTGCTTGACAGTCGGTCGAGGGACCGCGACCTGGCCGCACACCGATGAAGTCGCGATCATCGAGGATGTGGCGCGGCGAGCCGCCCTCGCCATCGACAACGCGCGGATCCACGCCGATCTCAAAGACGTCGCGAGCCAACTCCAGCGTTCCCTGCTGCCTCCCCCCCTGCCCAAGGTCACCGGAATCGAGTTTGGGGCGGAGTACCTGCCCGCTGGCAAGGGAGTTGACGTCGGCGGCGACTTCTACGACGTGATCGAACTTGCCCAGGACCGCTGGCTGGTCATGGTCGGCGATGTCTCCGGCAAGGGAGTGCCGGTCGCGACCATCACCGGTCTGGTGAGAGATGTCACACGGGTCTTGGTCAGGGATGGCCGCTCCCTGCCGGAAGTGCTGTCCCGGCTCAACGAGACGCTGGTCGACCGGGGCGCTGGGCGGTTCTGTACCGTGGCATTCGCCGAGGTCACCCGGCCGCAGAGCGGAGTGCTGGCCATCAGGCTCTACCTCGCCGGCCACCACCAGCCCGTCCACGTTCAGGTTGACGGCCAGGCAACCCTGGTCGGTGAGTGCGGGACGGCACTCGGTCTGCTCGAGACCGTCCGGTCGCCAGAGTCTCGGATCACACTCGGTCCAGGCGAGACCCTGGTGCTGTACACCGACGGCGTGACGGAGTGTCGGCGCGGTGAGGAGCTGTTCGGCCAGGAGCGCCTGCGCGATCACGCCGCGGCCCTCGCGGGCTTCCCCGCCGAGGTCGTGGCGGCGCGGCTACTGACAGCGGCGCTCGGATTCTCCCGGGAGTCCCCGCTCGACGACATCGCCCTGCTCGTCATCCGCAACGACAGCTCGCATCTCCCGTGAGTGGTGGCCCGCCGCCAGCGCCAGCAGCGTCGCGACGACCTCCTCGACCGGCGCTCCCAGCTCCATCTCGCTGAACAGGTACAGCGTTGTTCCCAGATCGACTTCCACGAGCCGCGACCGGGTACCGAACCGCCTGCGGTGGTCGACCCGGATCCGTTCGACCTCGTCCCAGGAGATCCTCCTGGTCGTGGCGAAACCGGTGACCACCGTGATCCCCTCAGGGTCGGCTGACAGCCGGACTGGGGCCACCACGTCACGCAGGGCCAAGGCGGCAATCACCAGCGCACCGATGCCGGTGACAAGCAGTCTCAGGGGATTTCCAAGGGACAGTAGCGCAACGAAACCAACGACGACCGCAGCGAGGATCTTCAACGCGACATAGTGGTCCGGAACGCGCCATGGTGCGGTCCCACGTTTCTGCGATCCCTGCCGGTCGAACGAGCCACTGCGAATCCGCATGGTCACCAGCATGACGGCAGAGCCGCCAACGGCCAAGGTCCCCTGTTTGGCTCGGATCGAGGCAATGTTGTCGTTGTGGCGTGTCGCTCCCCCTCCCGTGTCGTTACCTGAGTTATGGCACTGACGCGACGGTCAACAGGTCTTTCCCGGTCCCTACCGTCCAAGGCGATCGATGCCTGCGTCCCGTTCCGGACGCTGTACCGGCATCTGCCGATCCTTCGATCCTGCCTCGGGCGCAGGGACAGCGCACTGCTGCTGGCGTCCTGCGCTCGCTCTGACCGCCCACGCGGGCAGAGGCGACTGAGGAGTCTGGTGCTGTTCACCAAGTGCCGTCTGATCGTCACCAGTGAGAGCAGGTTGCTGCGGCAGCGCAAACTGCACCTCAACGTTGAGATCAACCAGCTGGCAGAAGTCGCGTGGACCCCTGATCCAGAGCACGGCGGCATCCAGCTGAACGCGACAGCCATGGACGGCGTTCGGGAACATCTCTGGATCAGACTCAGCACGGTCGATCGCGTGTGGAAGCTGGATCGGCTGCTCTGCGAGTCGTTCCCGGCCCGCCCCTCCGCCCTGACGAATGTGCTGGCCGGGCTGCCTCCGTCGACGACCAGACTGCTAGCGGCCTGAGGGGCGGCGACCAGGAACCACCCGCACGCGGTCTGCGTCAAAGCGGCATGACTCCCAGAGCACTCGGAACCAGCATCGCCGGCTCGCTTGCGATCATCCTGCTCGCCGGCTGTACCTCGGGAAGCTTGACCGCACTTGAGCAAGACGGAAGCCAGCAGCCCGCGATGCGTCTCGCAGCGTTCGACAGCTGCGAGAGTCTGCTCAACGGCCTGCGGTCCGCCGCAAAGAAGAACGCTGAACTGGCCAGAAAGGCCAGAGGCAATAACAAGTCAATCGCCGAAGAGCCCGCGGCCGTCGCAGGGCCCCAAGGCGCGGCACAGGACCTGTCAGGGTCGAGGGAGGCCGCGAGCGATGCCGCCGCCGACCATTCCGGCACCAACACCCACGAGCGGGACGTTGACGAGCCCGACCTGGTCAAGACCGACGGCAAGCGCATCGTCTCCGTCACCAACGGCACCGTCAATGTCATTGATGTGGCGACCGCAACGCTGACTGGCTCGGTCGCCCTGACCGCACCAGCGACATCAGGATCAACCGGAACGCCCGCGTCACTGACCGCCTCCAGCCTGATGCTCTCAGGAGATCATGCCCTTGTCCTGGCCAAC
>JAFGOK010000704.1 GCA_016926535.1 Micromonosporaceae bacterium
CTGTTTTTTCCCCCTCCCCGATGCACCGATTCGGCCCGGTCATGACCGTTCTCGCCGAGGCCCCGCCGATCCTGGGCAAGACCGAGCCGCGACTCTGGACGCCGCCCCTGCGCGACCTCACCCCCGAGACGTCGTACGGGTTCGAGGTCATCGGCTACGCCCGCGACGTCCTGGGTCAGCCGCTGCTCCCGTGGCAGGAGTTCGCTGTCATCCACGGCGGTGAGTTGCTCCCCGACGGGCGCCCCCGCTTCCGCATCGTCCTGCTGCTTGTGAGTCGCCAGAACGGCAAGACCCACCTGCCGGTCATCCTGTCGGTCTACTGGCAGTTCAAGAAGCGTGTTCCGCTCATCCTGGGCACCTCCACGCAGCTGTCGTACGCCAAGGAGTCGTGGCTGAAGGCCGTCAACCTGGTGCAACGCACGCGCGCGCTCGACTCGGAGCACGAGCCAGGTCGCAAGTGGGTCCGCCGGACCAACGGCGAGACGGAGAGCTTCACCGGGTACGGGTGCCGGTACAAGATTGCCGCCGCGAACGAGGAGGGCGGCCGCTCGCTGACCGTTCACCGCGGTATCGCCGACGAGCTCCGCCAGCACCACACGTATGAGGCGTGGGGCGCCATGGAACCGGCCTGCTCCCCGATGGACGCGCAGCTGTGGGGCCTGAGCAACGCCGGCGACGACCGGAGCGTAGTGCTGAACGAGCTGCGTCAGTCGGCTATCGACTTCATCGACACGGGCGTCGGAGACCGCCGGCTGGGCCTGCTCGAATGGAGCGCCCCCGAGGATGCCGACCCCGAGGACATGGACGCCCTGCTGCAGGCCAACCCGCGCGCCGGGTACGGCCTGGACCCCGAGGTGCTGCTCGGCGACGCGCAACGGGCCAAGCGCATCGGCGGCAAGGCGCTGGCGACGTTCAAGACCGAGAAGATGTGCGTGCGGGTGCGTCACCTGGACCCGGCGATCGACCCGCAGCGGTGGCGTGACTGCCTCGATCCCGGCGAGCTGTCGGATGCCCGTTCTCGGCTGGCGACCTTCGTCGATGTGTCCCTTGACGAGCAGCACGTGACCTTGGCCGGCGCCGCGGTTCTCGCCGACGACCGGGTTCGTGTCGAGGCCATCAAGGAGTGGACCGGTCCGACAGCGGTCAGCCAGATGGAGCGCGAAATGCCGGTACTCATGGAGCGGATCAAGCCGAAGGCGTTCGGCTGGTTCCCCTCGGGGCCGGCTGCGGTGGCCGCCGCGCGCATGGCGGACCGGCGTAAGGACGGCGTCTACGGCTGGCCACCGCGCGGCGTCACGGTTGCAGCTGTACGGGGGGAGGTGGCCGCGGCCTGCATGGCGCTGGGCAAAGAGGTCACCGCGGGCACGCTGGCGCACTCGGGTCAGGCTGGTCTCGACGATCAGGTGAGCAACGCCGAGTGGCTGCCGCGCGGGGACATGCGGGTCTTCACTCGTCGAGGGGTCGGGTCGGTGGACGCCGTGTATGCCATCGCCGGCGCCGCACACCTCGCGCGAACCCTGCCTAAGTCGCGGAAAGTGTCGTCAATTGTGCGGACCGCCGAAGAATCTTAGGCGGATCGGCGGTTCGACTGACGAATCTGTGGTATGAGGCTCTACACTGCCGCCATGGGAGTGATCAGCGCAGCGTGGGACAAGGCGGTTATGGCCCTCGGCGTGCCCCGTCCCATCTCACTGGAGTTGCCCCCGGAACAGACGTTCGACTCCCCGCCGAAGGTCATCGACGACGCGGTCAAGGCCGGCTGGTTCGGATCGACCGGCCGCGTAACCCGGGCCGACGCGCTGTCCGTGGCCGCCGTCCAGCGAGGTCGCAACGAACTGTGCTCGATCGCGACGCTGCCGTTGCGGCTCTACAAGGAGCTGGACGTGGTTGCGTCGCCGTTGCTCAAGCAGCTGGACCCGGACTGCGCGAACGTCATCACGCTGGCGCAGACCATCGAGGACCTGGCCTTCGAGGGCATCTCGTGGTGGCGCATCACGGCCCGGGAGTTCGACGGCTTCCCGGTGGCGGTCCGGCATCTGGACGTCAACACCGTGACGTTCTCGCCGCCGGCAGGCGCGGTCAACCCGTTCCCGAGCGGCAAGGACGCCCGCGGAGTGTCGATCGTGTGGGTCGACGGGAGCCCGGTACCGGCCGACGGACTCATCCGCTTCGACTCCCCGAACCCGGGCCTGCTGGTCGCCAACGGCCGTGCCATCCGCCGCGCCCTGCTGCTCGATCGTCTCGCTGCCACGTACGCCGACAACCCGCGGCCGCTGGACTACTTCACCAACGGCGACAACCCCGACATCGACCCGCTGGACGACGAAGAGGTCGAGCCGTTCCTCACGTCGTGGCAGGCCTCTCGCAAGCTGCGGGCGACCGGCTGGATCCCGGGCAGCGTCAAGCGGGTGGACGTGGATGCGCCGTCGCCGGCCGAGATCCAGCTGGTCGAGCTGCAGCGTCAGGTGACCCTCGAAATCGCCAACGGCCTCGGCATCGACCCTGAAGACCTCGGCGTGTCGACCACCTCGCGGACGTACTTCAACGCGCAGGACCGCCGGACGTCGAAAATCAACAGCACCTATGCGCCGTTCATGTCGGCGATCACGCAGCGGCTCTCGATGGGGGACGTCACCCGCCGTGGCCACGAGGTGAAGTTCGACCTCACCGACTATCTCAAGCCCGACCCGACGTCGCAGGCCGCCTACTGGAAGACGCTGAAGGAGATGGGCGTGACCGACGCTGACGAGATCCGTGGATGGGCCGGCCTCTCCGGTCCCGCACCGAAGGCTGAGGCCGCACCGGCGCCGAGCGTCCCGGCGACCAGCGACCGAGTGCCGACCCGCACATTCGACGACGCCGGCCTCACGCTCACGATGGACACGCCGACGGCGGAGTTCAGCGTGGACACCGAGCGCCGCACCATCACCGGTCTGGCGCTGCCCTACGGCGAGACGGCGACGAAGTACGGCATGTCGTACCGCTTCCGGAAGGGCTCGCTGAAGTGGTCGGACATCTCGCGGGTGAAGCACCTGAAGGACCACTACTCGCCGATCGGCAAGGCAATCGAGCTCAGGGACTCCGACGCCGGCCTGCTGGTGAAGCTGTCCGTGGCCCGGGGTGCCGCCGGCGATGAGCTGCTCTCGCTGGCCGAGGACGGGGTCTACGACGGCTTGTCCGTCGGCGTGGACTTCTCGACTGACCCGGAGGACGGCGACGTCGAGATCGGCAAGGACGGCGTCTACGAGATCAAGCGCGCCACCCTACGCGAGGTGTCCACCACGGCGATGCCCGCATTCGATTCTGCTCGCGTGACCAAGGTGGCCGCGAGTCGCACCTCAGGAGGAACGATGCACAAGTGCGAGCACTGCGGGGCAGAGCTCAAGCCGGGTGTCGCGCACACGTGCGACAAGGCCCCGGCCGCTGTCCCCGCTGCGACGCCGACCATCGACTACGCCGCCCTGGCCGCGGCCATGCAGTCGGCGCAGAAGCCGACCGACCCCGAGAAGCCGGCGATCGTGGACCCGACTCGGCCGGCCCAGGTGATCGAGCCTGCTCCGTATCGCTTCGACTCGCGGGGCAACATCCGGCAGGGCTCTCACGAGTTCTCGACCGACCTGTTCGCCTACGGCCGTGGTGACTCCGCTGCTGCACAGCGGGTGATGGAGTTCGTCAGCAAGCAGTTCGACGTGGCGACCACCGACGTCAACGAGCTGAACCCGACGCGCAACCGGCAGGACATGTACGTCGACCAGCGGTCCTACCGCTACCCGGTCTGGGAGGCCATCGAAAAGGGGACCCTCACGGACATCACGCCTTTCACGTTCCCGAAGTTCTCCTCGGCCAGCGGGCTGGTCGCCGCGCACACGGAGACCGTCGAGCCGAGCTCCGGCACGCTGGTGACCACCTCGCAGACGGTCACGCCGACCGCGGTCAGCGGCAAGGCGAAGATCACGCGCGAGACCTGGGACCAGGGTGGCAACCCGCAGGTTTCCAACCTCATCTGGCGCCAGATGGTCAAGGGCTGGTATGAGGCGCTTGAGGCCGCGGCCGTGGCCGTGCTCGACGCCGCGTCGCCGACCCAGATCGACATGTCCAGCACGCCGGGGCTGGCCGACGATGACCTGGACCAGTTCCTGACCGCGGCCTTCGCGCAGCTGCAATTCGTCCGTGGCGGCTTCTCGATGGACAAGATGTTCACCCAGATCGACCTCTACAAGGCCCTCGTGGCCGCGGTCGACGGCAACGGGCGCCGGCTCTACCCGGCGCTGGGCCCGCAGAACGCAACCGGCTCGGTGTCGTCCCGGTTCGCTTCGCTGGACATCAACGGCGTCACCGCGCTGCCGGCGTGGGCACTGGCCGCAACCGGCACGGTGGCCGCGTCGAGCTACCTCTTCGACTCGGACTCGGTGCACGGATGGGCGTCCAACCCTCAGCGGCTGGACTTCAACATCGAGGTCGCCCACGTCTACATCGGGCTGTGGGGCTACAAGGCCACCGCCATCTCGGACATCAACGGTGTCCGCGAGATCGTCTACGACCCGAGCTAAGGAGCCCGGAACATGGCTAGCAAGGATTTCCAGGTGCTCTACGCGTCGGCGGCGCGCACGGCTACCCCGACGGCGGTGACCAAGCGGGTTGACCGCTTCAAGGGCTGCGTGGTCACCATCGACACGACTGCGGCAGGGGCGTCGCCGAGCACCACGCCGAAGATCGAGGGCGTGACCTCCTCGGGTGCGGTCTACCCGCTGCTGACCGGCGCGGCCATCACCGGCACCGGGCAGGTGGCGCTGAAGGTCTACCCGGGCATCACCGCGGCCACCAACGTCGCCGTCTCGGATGTCCTCCCGCAGACCATCAAGGTGACGATGACTCACGGCAACGCGACGAGCCACACCTACTCGGTGGACATCGTCCTGATCCCGTAAGGAGCGGCGACATGCCAGAAGCGAAGAACCAGCGGCCCACCCTGACGACCACCCGGGACGACTCGTCCCCGGCGGCTGGCGAGGTGGCCAAGCTGCGCGAAGAGAACGAGCGCCTGCGGGCTGAGCTGGCCGAGGCCAAGCGCAATCAGAAGGCCAAGCCCAACACCAGGCCTCAGCCCGAGGAGCCGTCCTACGGCCTCTCAGAGGGCCAGCGCGACGAGCTGGAGCGCGAGGGCAAGACGGTGTCGCCGTTCACCGGCGCCCGGCAGGTCGGTTCCGGCCGCGGTGACGTACGCGAGGTCGACCAGGACGAGTTCGTCAAGGCCGGAAAGTAACCAGGGGGTCGTGATGGCGTGGAAGCCGGACTACATCACCCGTGCGGAGTTGGCAGCGTACGTGCGCATCGCCGACACGCAGGACGATGCTGAGCTGGACGTCGCCATCACGACCGCTTCGCGTGCGGTGGACTCGTGGTGCAACCGACAGTTCGGCTTGGCCGACGCCCCGGTGGCACGCACCTACACCGCCGAGTACGACTACGTGCAGGGCCTATGGGTCGTTCCCATCGACGATCTGATGACCGTGTCCGGCCTGACCGTGGCGGTCGACGGGACCGCGGTGACGGCCTACTCGCTGTCGCCTGTGAACGCGGCGGCCGACGGCCGGCCGTGGACCCGGCTGGTGTTCACCGACGACGCCGAGGCGACCCCCCTGGGCGACGCCGGCGAGGTGGTCATCACGGCGCAGTGGGGATGGACTTCGGTGCCCGGCCCGGTCAAGCTGGCGACCCGGCTGCAGGCCTCGCGCTTCATGGTCCGCCGGGACTCGCCCTTCGGTGTCGCCGGCTCTCCGACCAACGGATCCGAACTGCGACTGTTGGCCCGGGTGGACCCGGACGTTGCCGTGTCGCTGCGGGGCTACTCCCGTCGCCGGAAGGTTGCCTGATGAACCTCAGCGACGTGATGAACGAAGTGGCACAGCGGATGGACGCCATCACCGGCCTGCGGGTCACGCCCTACCCCCCGGCCACCATCCTGGCGCCGGCCGGATTCGTCTCCTACCCCGAGCGGGTCGAGTTCGACGAGACCTACGGCCGCGGCCAGGACATGATTCAGCAGCTGCCCGTCGTGCTGGTCGTCGGCCGCGCGACCGAGCGCAGCGCGCGCGACACGGCATCGGAATGGGCGTCCGGCTCGGGCCCCAAATCGGTGAAGGCCGCACTCGACGGGGACGACTTCCAGTCCTGCGACGACGTGACCGTTACGGCCTGCGACTTCGACGTCATCAACATCGGTGGCGTCGAGTACCTCGCTGCGGTGTTCGTGCTGGACATCGCCGGATCGGGAGAGTAAATGCCTACGCTGAAGACCGTCCTCACTGCTCAGGTCGATGCGACGCTCGACAGCGCGCTTGACCTGGTCACCGCCACCGCGCCGCTCAGCGTGCGCAAGAAGCTGACCTGGACCTCGGGGACGACCGTCGACAAGGCGGACCTCATCTTCTCCGACACCCGGACCATCAGCGCATCGAGCAACGAGGATCTCGACCTGGCCGGCTCGCTGTCGAGCGTGTACGGGTCGACCCTGACCTTCGTCGAGTTGCGGGCCGTGCTGATCGCCGCGGCTGTCGGCAACACCAACAACGTGCGGGTGACTCGGCCGGCGTCCAACGGCGTGCCGCTGTTCCTCGCCGCGTCCGACGGCATCGACGTCCCGCCCGGAGGCTTCTTCTTTTGGGCCTGCCCCGCCGACGGCAAGGTGACCGTGACGGCCGGCACCGGCGACCTCATCAACGTGGCCAACTCGTCCTCCGGAACCTCGGTGACCTACGACGTGGTCATCATCGGCACGAGCGCATAAGGAGCGTCAGGTGGCCACCAAGCACAGCAAGTACACCGTCATCCTGATCAACGACATCGACGTGTCCCAGTACTGCACGGACTCGAACGTCGAGCAGTCGGCCGGCACGGAGGACAACACCACGTACGGCAAGAACGCGGTCGTCAAGGACCCGACCTTGCTGGACGGGGCTTTCGGGTGCGGGGGCAAGTACGACGACTCGGTGGGCGGCCCGCGCGCCGTCCTGAAGCCGCTGGTGGGCACGAAGGTCGTGGTCAAGTACCGGCCCGAGGGCACCGGCACCGGCAAGCCTCAGGACGTGTTCGACGCCGTGATCACGAAGTACACCGAGACGGCGCCGGTCGCCGGCTACCGGCTGTGGACGCTCGAAACCGAGCCGTCCGACGAGTGGGACTCGACCGACCAGTAATCCCCAGCACAGAAAGCGCGACGACATGACCGAGTACGCCAGCTTCGACGATCTGGTCAGCGAAGACGTGACCCTCCACGCGGAGGACTTCGTGACGACCGACGGGACCAAGGTCAGGCTCCGCCCGTGCAGTCGGGCGGAGCAGCTCTGGGTCTCGGCCGAGAGTTCCGACCCTGCAGACATGGAAGTCCGGATGCTGTCCACGGCGATGGTGGCGCCGGCCATGACGATCGAGCAGGCCGCCCGGTGGCAGCAGAGCGGGAAGGCCGCCACCGTCGCCGAGGTGTCCCGGCGGATCCAGGAACTGTCCGGCTTCTCCGAGGGCGCCGACAAAAGCAGCGTATGAGGCCTTCGAGGAAGACCCGTCGCTGGAGTTCGACCACATGCTCTGCATCAAGCTCGGCTGGCGGTCGGTGGACCAGATGCGACGGGGCATGACGGCCGGCGAGTGGAACCGATGGAAGGTCTACTTCGCCCGGGAGGGTCAGCGCCGCGAGTTGGCGGCGGAGCAGGCGAGAGGGTGACTCGGTGCGTGAAGTGATCGAGGTGAAGGGGCTGGCGGATCTGAACCGTCAGCTCCGCGCCGTCTCCAACGACGCCCCGAAGCAGCTGCGCGTGGGGCTGAACAACGTGGCCGACGTCTTCATTCGTCGCGTCCGCCCGAAGATCCCGTTCCTGACCGGCAACGCCCGCGGCAGCCTGAAGGCCAGGTCGACCCGGACCGCGGCACGTGTGGGGGTAGGCGGCCGGAAGGCGCCCTACTATCCGTGGCTGGACTTCGGTGGGCAGGGCAGGGTGGCCGGACGGCCGGCCAAGCGCCCGTTCATCAAGGAGGGCCGGTACTTCTACCCGACGCTGCGCGAGGTGCGCCCGGAGATCGAGCGCGAGCTTGACCGGCAGCTGCATCAGGTCGTCCGTGCCTCCGGATTGGATGAGGACTGATGGCGGGCAACACGGTAACCCTGCAGTTCGCCGGTGACTCGGCGAGCCTGCAGAGGGCTGCGCTCCGGTCACGTGCTGCGCTGGCCAGCGTGGGCAAGGCGGGCGAGGATCTCAATCGCTCGTTCGGCAAGTCGACCGACGGCATCGACACCAAGTCCAGCCGCGTCAGCACCAAGATGGCCCGGCTCGGCGACGGCCTGGTAGAGGCGTTCGCTGGGGCGTCGGCCAAGCTGCCCGGCATTCTGTCCGGCGCCGTCACCTCGCTGCCCCCGCAGGGTCAGGCGCTGGCGCTGGCGCTCACGGGGGGTCTCGCGGCCAGCATGGGCCCGATCATCGGCGCCGCCGTGTCGTCCGGCGTGCTGCTGGGTCTCGGCGGTGGCGTGCTGGCTGCCGGCATCGCTGCCTCGATGAAGGACCCTGCGGTCGGGAAGGCCTTCGACGAACTGAAGGAACAGGGTCGGAGGGTGTTCGCGGACTTCGGCGTGCAGTTCCGCGGTCCGATGCTCCGAGCGGCCAAGACCTTCACCCGCGTGCTGGACGACCTGCGCCCGGCCATCATGCGGATCGGTGAGATGATCGCCCCCGTCATCGACAAGCTGGCGCCGGCGCTGGGCGACTTCTTCAAGAACCTGATGCCGGGTATCGAGGCCGGCGTGAAGGGCTCGCTGCCGCTGTTCGAGGTGCTGGCCAAGAAGCTGCCCGAGATCGGCACCAGCCTCAGCAACTTCTTCTCGACGATCGCCGAGCACGGCCCGGAGGCGGCCGAGTTCTTCGGCGACCTGCTCGACACGATCGGCTGGCTGATCGAGGCGACCGGCGAGGCTGTCGGCTGGCTGACCTCTTACTACGTCCAGATGAAGGCGACCTGGATCAGGATCGGTCAGACGATCGAGTCGTTCGGCCGGTGGTTCCGGGACGTGTTCTGGGGCAGGTGGATCCGGGGGACGTGGGACTCGATCATTGCCAAGGGCCGCTCGTTCGTCGACTGGTGGGGCAACGCCCGGAGCCGCATCGCATCGGTGGCGGCCGCGATCGGGACGGCCATCGCCTCGCCGTTCCGGTCGGCGTTCAACGCGATCCGGAACATGTGGAACAGCACCGTCGGCGGCTTCTCGTTCTCGATCCCCGGGTGGGTGCCGGGCATCGGCGGCAACGGCTTCTCGGTGCCCCGCATGCACACCGGCGGTACGGCGCCGACGGAAATGCTCGCCATCCTGCAGCAGGGTGAGACGGTGATCCCCCGCGGCGGAGGGGGCGGCGACATGGTGCACGTGACCGTCCAGATCGACAGCGACGTACTGATCGAGGCGACCGCCAAGGGTGTCCGGCGGCGGGGCGGCAACGCGCAGGCGGTGTTGGGCCGTGGCTAAGCAGAAGGTCTCCGTCGAGCTGTTCTACGACGGCGTGTGGAACGACATCGTGCTGGACGACGATGTGCTGTCGTCGGCGATCGTCATCAAGCGCGGCCAGGGCGACGAGTCCAGCGCTCCGCGGCCGGCGACCGTGACCCTGAGGCTGGCCAACGACGACGACCGGTATCGCACCAGCAACCCGCTCAGCCCGCTGTACGGCAAGGCGGGGCGCAATACGCCGATCCGGGTATCAGTGGGTACCTCCGTGCGCGTGACGGCTGAGGTGTCTAGCTGGGCCACCGATCAGACCCGGGACTTCCGCCGGACGCCGCGGCGAGGCAGCGCGTGGTGCGACATCCAGGCGGGCGGTCTGCTTCAGCGCGTGGGCCAGTGGACCGAGGTGCTGCAGTCGCCCATCACCAGGCAGCTGTCGTCCTACTCGTCGTCGCTGGGTCTGTGGCCTTTCGAGGATGACGACGGCTCGGCGATCCTGACCAACGTTGCCGGCTCGCTGGTGTCCGGCACCTTCACCGGGAACATCGACTTCCGGGGCGACGACGGATCCGAGGGCTCGGACCAGACCCTGATCGTGGGGAGCGGCGCGTCGCTGCGCGGGACGTTCAAGTCGGTCAGCACGAGCGGATGGCAGACGCTGTTCCACGCCAAGCTGGCGGCGGCGCCGAGCTCGGCCACCTACTCGGAGCTGTTCGCCCTGACGCTGTCGAACGGCAACACCGTCCGCTGGTCGATCAACAACGCCAACTACCAGGTGGTCACCGCATCCAGCGATGGCACTGTCCTGTCGACCGTCACCGTGCTGTGGACGAGCACCACCGACCCCACGACGTGGGTGCGCTACCGCCTGAAGATGACCGTCTCGGCCGGCACGGTGAGCGTGGAGCCGGCCTGGTACGACGAGAACGCGGCTGCCGTCTACGGCACGTCGGGCACCTACGCGGCGGCCGCCACGGGCGCCCTGCGGGGCTGGTCGATCCAGGGCTCATCGTGGACGGTCGACGCCGCCTACTCGCACGTCATGGGCACGAGCGACTCGACGCTGAACCTCACCAGCAACTACGACGCGTTCGCCTCTTTCAACGGCTACGACGGCGAAAAGACGGCGGCGCGGTGGGTCCGCCTGATGACCGAGAACGGGCTGAACTACCAGTACGACGGCGACTTCGGCACGGCGGCGCTGATGGGCCCGCAGAAGTCCGACACGCTCCCCGAGCTGATCCGGGAGATCAGGGACACCGAGGACGGCCTGATCTACGACTCGGCAGACGAAGTCGAGATCACGCTGAGGCTGCGGGACTCGCGATACAACCAGACCCCGAAGCTTGAGCTGTTCGCTGGCGACATGCCGGCCCTGCCCCGCGAGGTCACCGACGACCTGGACATCAGCAACGTGGTGACCGCGCAGCAGCGCAACGGCGGCTCGGCGACGTCCCGCGACGACATCACGCCCTTCGTCGGCACGGCGCCACCGCCGGACGGCGCCGGGGAGTATCGCCGGACGGTCAACGTCAACATCTTCGACGAGAACGATCTGTCCCTGTGGTCCGACTGGTATCTGAGCCGCGGCACGGTGGACCTGCCTCGGTTCCCGCAGGTCGAGGTCAACATGGACGCGGTCAGCGCGAGCACCCGGGCGGCCGCCGAGTCGGTGAACATCGGCGACGTCATCACGATCACCGGCATCCGCGAGTACGTGATCCGGCTGAACGTGCTGGGCTACACCGAGACCATCGGCACGCACAGCCGGAGCATCGTCTTCACCTGCGCACCGGACCAGCAGTTCGTGATCGCCCTGTACGACGACGCCCGGTACGACTCGGCCAGTTCCTACTCGGCCACCAACGCCAGCGTCGCGGCCACGAGCCTGGTCATCTTCACGACCAACTTCGGTGACGTGTGGAGCACCGTGGACACGCCGTACGACATCCTGGTGGCCGGCGAACAGATGACGGTGAAGACGATGGGCGCGGTCACCGGCACAGGGCCGTACCAGCAGATAGCCACGGTGACCCGCGGGGTGAACGGGATCGTGAAGTTCATCAACGCCGGCGATGACGTGCACATCGCCACGCCCGGGAGGTACGCGCTATGACCTATTCCAACGTGGCGGCCGGCGCAAAGATCTACGCGTCGACCATCAACGACCTGATCCTGTACGGCCCGGCGCGGCCCATCTGCATGCTGCAGCACGTGACCACCGGGCAGACGATCAACCACAACAGCAACACCACGCTGACCTTCGGGTCTGGCACGGAGGTGTTCGACGATCTCGACTGGCACAGCACGTCGAGCAACACCAGCCGGATCACGCCGACGATCGCCGGCCGCTACAAAATCACCGCGACGGTGGTGTGGGCCGCGACGACCACGATCACGGCCTGCACGGTGTTCGTGAACAAGGTGGGCGTCGGCGTGGACTCGTCTGGCAACCACAAGCCGAACGCTACCAACGGCGTGGCCACGTTCGGCGGCATCGTCAACACCTGGGCCGACATGAACGGCTCGACCGACTACCTGGAGATGACGGTGACGCAGCTGTCGACCGGCTCGGTGTCGCAGGTGACCAACGTGTCGTCGTCGGGCCGGACCACGTTCACCGTCGAGCTGATGAGGGCGGCCTGATGTCCAACATGGTGTTCCGGGTGACCTACTCGACGAAGTGGACCGGCAGCAACGCGACCGAGATCCGGGACATGTGTCAGGCCGCCGACATCTACGGGTCGGCGTGGTCGGTGGACGAAGAGACGCCGGAACAGACCACGCTGCGAGAGAACCGCCTGACTGGCCCGGACGTCGTCTGGGTGGTCTACGCCGCGGAGCCCTGGGTCGTGGTCACGCCCGGCTTCCAGGGCATCTTCGCCCGCCTCAGCGACTCGGTGTACGGCGCGCGCTTCCTCACCGCCGAGAGCGTCGGCATCCTGATCGCCAGCATGGGTCAGGTCGGCGACACGCTACTGGCCGATGAGAAGTTCGTGACAGCGATCGTTGCGCAGGTGCCCACCCCGCCCGCTCAGACGCTCTACACGGCCGTTGGGCGGGCTGCCCTGCCGATCCTTGCCCCGAACGGCACGACCACCGCGGTGGTCGATCTGGACGCTGCGATGCCGAACGCCAGCTACATCGTGAAGTGGCGGGCGGTGGCCGGCGCCGCGGTGCTCTCGACCATCGTCCTGAACGGCACCATCACCAAGACCACCACGCAGGTGACCATCCCGCTGAAGTCCACCGGCGTCTCCGTAGCCGGCGTGCTTCTCGTCGAGGTGTTCTGGCTCGGCTGACACCCCACAAGCAGAGGGCCCCGGGAGTCGCGCCTCGGGGCCCTCGCCGTACCTGCGGCACCCGTGACACTTAAAAGCCCTGGTCAGACAGTTGCCAGTTCTCTGTCTACTGTCGTATGATCTGAGGCATGGAGATCACACAGCCCGCCAAGCGGGACATGAGCAAGCAGTGGGAAGCGCGCAGCAAGGCCGCCCTACAGCGCAGGCTGGACGCGGCGCAGGCACTACTGGAAGATCACGGCTACACGGTCCGGAAGCCGGAAAGCAAGACGGGCCGGTAGCGGCCGGCCCGTCCGTTGCGGTGTCGTCATCCCCATGTCGACCCTTCCAGCCCGTGGCCCTTTGTCCCGAAAGGCACCGAAGTGGATAAGCAGAAGAGTATCGTAAGTGTCGCCCCTAGCGCAAGTCCGGTTGGTGAGTCGACCGAAGAGCGTGAGGCTCGGCTGATCGAGGAGGCCATCCAGGGCATCGCCGGGGACACGACCGTCAAGGCTGACGAGACTCCCGGCGCGATCATCTGGGACGGCATGTCCGAGCCCGACGACTACGAGACCTATGAGCCCACACCGGCTGACGTCGAGCAGGCGGCCGCGGTCGAAGAGACCCGCGGCGAGATGGGCGGTCAGGGGCCGGACGCCGACCTCCCCGAGGGCGTGCGTAAGCGCTTCGCCTCGATCGACTGGGAGGCGGCCTACAAGACCGACTTCAGCAAGGTGGACTGGCTGCCGGGCCGTTTCATGGAGCGCGGCCAGCAGGTGACCCTGGTCGGCGACGGCAAGGTAGGCAAGTCGCTGTTCGCCCTGGACTGGGCCTACCGGTGCGCGTCCGGTCGGCGCTTCATGAACGACGTCCGGCACGAGCCGCTGCGGGTGCTCTACCTGGACCGCGAGAACAGCCTGCGGGACGTCATCACCAGGGCGCAGGCACTCGGCGCGGCGCCCAACGACCTGGCCAACGTCGTCTACAAGCAGTTCCCGCAGTTCAAGGCAGGCCTCGACCAGGCTGCCGGTGCTGCCGGCGAGCTCGTCCGGCTGGCCGAGATCCACCGGGCTGACATCGTCATCATCGACACCGTGAGCAGGTTCATCACGGGCAAGGAGAACGACTCGGACACCTGGCTGCAGCTCTATCAGCTGATGCACGCCCGTCTCAAGCATCTGGGTATCGCGTGCCTTCGGCTGGACCACTTCGGCAAGGACGCTGACCGCGGGTCTCGAGGCTCGTCGGCCAAGTCACAGGACGTGGACGCGGTATGGGAGCTCAGCGCCTCGGCGCCGGAGAAGTCGGTGGAAGACGACGTCGAGACCATCAAGATCCTGCTGAAGATGCGCCGGACGCACACCCGGTCCGGTCTTGGTGAGGACCTGTTCCCGATGAGCAGGGTCGGCCAGCGCCAGCGAGGCGGTATGTGGATGACCAACCGCACTCGACACGAGCTGGTCGGGGCGGCCGCACTTGCATCCGTCAAGCAGGACGTGGACGAGATCGTTCAGAGGCTCATCGACGGCAAGTGCCCGGCCGGCGGACGCGAGGCCGTACGGGCCTGGATGAAGGCCAACTACATCTCCGTACCCCGGTCCGACACCCTCGCCGAGGTGGTCCGAGCGTTCAAAGACCGTCAGCCCGAGATGACCGATTCGAAATGAAATCCACCTGTCCCACTACCTGTCCCATGATCTTGGTGAGGGGTACCTGTCCCACTACCTGTCCCAAACTGTCCCATGATCTTGTAAATACGAGCGTTTATGCAGGTCACAGCCTGTCCCACCCCATGTCCCATGATCTTGGCGCAGACAGTCTGACCCACCTGTCCCGCTCCCCCCGCTCTAGGGAGCGGGACAGTGGGACAGGTCCCGGCCCGAAAGTTGAGAGGTAAACCAAAATGAACGTCATCCCGCAGACTCCGTCCCTTCCCGTTTCCGTCGATGTGGTGCTCGGTCTCAGCAACGCCCGGGTGGTCGACACCTTCCAGGCACTGGTGGTCGGCTGGCAGTCCGACGACGACGACCCGGTGATGCTGCCGGTCGTCATGACCGACGGCTCCCCGTTCGCTCAGCCGCTGCTCGGTCAGTTCGGTCTTCAGTTTCGTATTCGTCGAGAGGGTGTGACGGTGACCAACGACGATCCGGTGGGTCGCTGGCAGGAAGAGGCCACTCAGCGCGCGGCGGCCTACCGGCAGAAGACCATGGAGGCGACCTCTGGCGCTCCCCGAGGCAGCCTCGCCGCGGCGCGCGCAGCACGGGAGCAGTCAGCTGCGTAGCCGGCAAGCACAAGCTCAGCCCTCGGTGACCCCGGGGGCTTTGCTGTGTCTGTAAGGTCCGGTAGTGTGTGAGTATGGCTATCGAACCCACACCACTGACTGCCGAAGAGCAGCCGAAGCCCAGACAGCGGTACGACTGGACCAAGATTCAGCTGGGCGAATGGCAGCGCTGGATGGACCTCACCGGTGAGGACGTGTCCAGCGAGCACGCCAAGCAGCGGTCCGAGCGCATCCGACTCGCGGCCATCGCCTATGGGCGCGCGCACGGCATGCGCGTCGAGTCCCGGCGCCAGACCTGGCAGACCCTCGACCTTCGCTTCATCGCGACCCGCTAGGAGTCATCCCCATGACGTTCCTCGACGTTGACGCCCCCAACACCAACTGGCGGGGAACCGAAGACCCGATCCCGGTCATCTTCGGCCGCTTCCCGGTGACGGGAGCCTTCTACCGCTACATCACGTGTCGTCCGCTCGATGGCTGGGCACGCACCGACGCGACCTTCTGGCACGCCGGCACCAAGGCGCTGACCCGAAGCGGCAAGGTCATGCCGTACCAGTTCTGGCCCGGCTGGAAGCGCGGCCTGCTGATGAGCCGGCTGCCGCCGTTCCTCGGTGCGTGGTCCGGCGTGGGCGCCGGCATCGACACGCTGAACCTCGACGCCCCATGGTGGCTTGACTGGCCCGTCCCGGCCTCTCTGGCTGTCCCTGTGGCCGGCTGGTGGACCTACCGGGGTGTTCGGTACGCCCGGGATTACCGGTTCAACAGGGACTACCTGAGGCCGCTGCAAGGGGCGCTGGTCAACACACTCCGGACTCGCGAGGGCGTGAAGCTGGCCATCCCGCGCAACCTAGTCCAGGCGACGGTGCCCGGGCCGACCGGTCGAGTGTTCCTGCCGCCGGCGTTCGTTGGCAGCGATCAGGAACGCGACACGCTCGTCGAGGTGTGTCGTGGGCGCCTCTCGTCGTCGGTCCTCGATGCCCGGTTCAACATGGAGGGCGCCCGGCCGAGCATGGAGCTCTTCGTGCCGCCGCAGCCGCCGGCGATGGTCGGCCGCGACGTGATGCTCGAGCACGCTGATGTCACGCGCCCGCACCTCGGCATGTCGGCCTACGGCGCGATCCACTGGGACCTCGGCGAGTCCAGCCCGCACCTCGGCGTGGTCGGCGGGTCGGGCTCGGGCAAGTCGGAGCTCTCAGGGTGGGCGGTGGCACAGCTCATGCGCGGCGGTGCTGGGACGGTTGTCCTCGACCCCAAGGACACGTCCCACCGATGGCTGATGTCCATGCCCGGTGTCCTCTACTATGGCTCGGGACAACTGGCCGACGGCATCATGGCCGTGGACAACGAACTGTCCCGGCGGCAGGAGGACAACGCCCGGGCGGACAGGGACATCGACTTCCCGCGGTTGGTTGTCCTGCTCGAGGAACGCAACTCGATGCAGGACACCTTGCGACAGCAGTGGGCGGACACGGCCACCGCGGACAAGGGGGGCCGGTCGTCGCACCCGGCGATCGCGGCGCTAAACCGCATCACGAGCAAGGGCCGCTCGCTGAACATCATCGTGTTGCTCGCCGGGCAGGAGACCAGCACGGTGGCCATCGGCAGCCGGTCGAACTTCTCGGCGTGGGCGTGCGCAGGCCGGATGGGGCCCAACCATTTCAAGACTCTGATGGGTAGCGGCGGCAAGAAGCCGGCCATCGCGATCCGCCCCGGCAGCTTCGCCCGGATCGAGGGCGGCGAGGCCACCGTCTTCCAGGCCGCGTTCCCGGACCTCGGCGGGGACCCGGACTGGATCCGCGAGTACGCCATGGGCGGCGTGCCTAGCTGGGATACCACCGTGCTGATGACCCAGCAGGCAGATGAGAGTATGCGCAGGTCAGGGGCTGGGTCATCAGGGTCAGCCACGGCCGTGCTGGTCACTCTCGGGGAGTTCGCGCGGTCCCGCGGGCTGAAGTTGACCGACCTCCAGAACTGGCGCAAGCGGGATGCCGAGTTCCCGGCGCCGGCGAGCACCGTCGGCAGCACCCACCGATACGACGAGACGGCGCTGGCCAGCTACGTGGCCGGGCGGAACGGAGAGCAGTCGTGAGCAGGATCGACCCGAAGCGTGCACTGGTCGAGGTGGTGCTATGGAGCGCATTCCTCGCCAGCGGCGGGCATATCTATCAGGTCGCCGTCGACATGGGCAACCACCCGGTGATCGCGGCCGTGCACGCCATCGGCCTCGACGGGCTGGTCTACATCGGCATCGGCGCCTGCATCGCGGGTGCGTGGACCAAGGGCGTGATCGCGGTGGCCTACGGCGGCCTGATGTCCTTGGCTTTCAACTTCGCGTCCTACTCGTCGACCGGTGTCCTGCCGGCGTGGGTCATCGCGGCGTCCATGCCGGTGTCCCTGACGCTTGCTGTCCTGGTGGGACACGGCGCCAAGGCTGTCCCGACGAAGGCCGAGCCGGTGTCCAAGCCTCGTGTCCAACGTGTCCCGGTCGCTGAGGACAAGCCGAAGGACAACGTCGTGAACATCGCGCGCAAGCCCCGGGCGGCGTCCTGGGACAAGGACCTCGCGGCCAAGCTGATCGCCGAGGGAAAGCTGACCAACGAAGAGATCGGCGAGCGGGTCGGCACGAGCTACAAGACCGTCCAGCGGTACCGCCGTGACCTAGCGGCAGCCGGGTAGATGAGTTAGAGTGTTAGCCAGTAAGTAACCCACCAAGAAGGGATCACCCCCATGCACCGAGCGAAGCGCGACTGGACCAACGTCATCAGTGCGGTGGTCTGCGCTCTCATCGCTATTGGCCTCATCGTGACCGCGTCCGCTACCGCCACCCTGACGCTGACTCTCGTCGCCGTCGGAATCCTGGGTGCCAACGTTGGCATGGCGGTCAGCTCGGCCCGAGCCAGCCACAACCTCCGTTCCATCGACCACCGGGGAGCCTGACATGCGCGACGTAACGCTGTCCGAGGAGGACTACGAGCAGCTGCTCCGGGAAGCTGGGCGAGGCCAGAACGGCGAGCGGCCGGCAGACCTGCAGGACCGGGACGACCTTGAGGGCTGGGCCCTCGATCGGATCGCGTTCTGGGAGCAGTTCCTGATCTCGCTTGGCACCATCAAGGCCCCGGTGATCCTGCCGGCCATCGAGGACATCCGTCGAGTTCCACTGGAGGTGTGCGGGTAATGTGCGTGGTCTGCTACGCGCCGGCCATCGAGATCCTGCCCATCGTGTTGCTGCTCATCGCAGCCACGGTGGGCAGTGTCTTGGCCCTGCTGGCGCGCTTCATCGGGTACGGACTGCTGGGCCTGGAGTGGGTGTGCAACCGCTACGACCGGGCCGTGAGCGTCATCATGTCGATCGCCGTCGTGGGCATGCTGTCGCTCGCCGCCGGCGTGATGGTGGCCCCGGCCCTGGGGTTCATCGTCGCCGGGTCTGCGGTAAGCCTGCCCACCATCCTGGTGGCGCGGCGCATCAAGGCTGCTCGCATCGAGCGGCTCAAGGAGATCGGTGCTCCGGTCCGTGTGCAGGCAAGGATCGGGCGATGAACGGGTGGGGCAAGCGGCGCCGATGGGTCTACGGCTATCGGTGCATCGACATGCGACAGGCTCGGCAGGAGGTGCGCTGGGGCTACGTCGGCAAGACCAGCAGCAAGCCCACCTACCGCGACGCACAGCACCGCAACGACAAGGACTGGTCCTGGGCCATCCGCGGCAGCATGGTGCTGCTGTACGACGGCTACTGCGGGCGGATCTCGCTGTGGTTCCGGGAGATCTACTGGATCTGGAAGCTAAACCCCATGTTCAACGTCGACTGGAACAAGATGAACCCTGACCGGATCACGCCGTGGCAGGCGAGGGCTCTGTACAAGCGAGCTGGAGCGCCATATCCTAGGTGAGTCCTTCAGGTGGACACGCAAGCCCCGGGCAGGTCATACCCCGGGGCTTCGTTGTGTCTGCATACTGATCAGGTGAGCAGTGCGTGGGCCAAGGGCAGCACCCGCAGGTGGCGGGTAGTGCGTGCTGCTGTGCTGGCACGTGATGGCTACCGATGCAGGCTGGTGCTGGATGGGTGCACCACGTACGCCACGCACGTGCACCACACGCAGGGCAAGCGCTTCGGTGATGACCCTGCACTACTGGTCGCATCATGCGAGCACTGCAATCTCAAGTACGGCGACCCGACCAAGCACCTGGACCGCGCGATCGAAGGTGTGACCAAATGGTGACCGATTTTTTCCCACACAGACTTGACTGGACAC
>JAFGOK010000156.1 GCA_016926535.1 Micromonosporaceae bacterium
ATGGGCTGACCATCGCCTTCCGGCGACCTAAGGTCCGTTCCGTTACCCCGGGCGGGCGCACCATCGGGTAGGCACGACCCCATAAATGCAGTATGGGCACCCACCTTCTGCGGGTGCCCATACTCTTGCTGGTATACCGCCGGACGGCGCGCGCCCCGGCGAAGCCCGGCACCGGGCTGGCTCTGCTGTCACGCGCCCTTCGCGGATCTGGCGCCTGGGGACCTCGCGACGAGGTGCGCGGCGGGCTCGCTGTAGCCAATGTTGGTGATCTCCACGCCGGCGAAGCCAAAACTGGTGAGACTGGCGAGAGAGCATTGCCTGCGACGGGGGTCATGCCACAAGGTCTCCTTGCGAACGCACCGGCGCAGGGTCTCGATCGGCAGCTGGTGCGAAATGACGACGGCCTCGTGGCCCTCGGCTGCCTCCCTGGCGGCCAGTAGCGCCGCAAGCATCCTTGCCCCGACCTCCTTGTACGGTTCGCCCCACGAGGGACGGAAGAAGTTGCGCAGCCACCACCAGTATCGAGGGTGACGCAGCACCCCCTCCCCAGCCGCGAACTTCTTGCCCTCGAACAGGTTGGTCGCCTCAAGCAGCCGGTCATCGGTCGCGATCGGCAGGCCGAACTGCGCCGCGATCGGCTCAGCGGTCTGCTGCGCCCGTTCAAGCGGGCTGGAGACGATGTAGGTGATGTCTCGCTCAGCCAGCGCCTCCGCCGCTGCCTTGGCCATCTGGATGCCCAGCTCGGAGAGGTAGTAGCCGGGCATTCGTCCGTACAAGATCTTGTCCGGGTTGTCCACTTCTCCGTGCCGCAGCACGTGTACTACCGTTCTGGTACTCATCCGACGATCCCCGTACTCCGGGCGGCCCGCAGCGGCCATCGCCGCAACGCTCGTTCTCGCCGCTTCATCGATCACAGCCCGACCATTCTGACGCATGGCCCGGCCTCTCGTTGGGGCCCCTGGCGATTGACCCGGGTGCACGATCGGATGACCGGCGAGTCAGGGCCGCCGGGGCGGTACGGTTCGTCCCTAACCAGCAGTGCCGCCTGCGATGGCCGCGAGCCCGGCGCGGGCCTGGTCCAGCAGTTCAGACAGCTGCGCGAGTTGCCGATCCGGGTCCGAGGGAGCTTCCCGGGACCCTGATCGCAACACCCCCACCAAGGCGACCGCTTCACGCAATGACCGGGACACTCCGGCCAGTTCGGCATCGCAGGCCCGCTGCGCCTCGACGTGGGCGCGCAGGCGCTGCGTCTTCGTCCACAGCTCAACGAACACCGCGACCTTCGCCCGCAGCATCCAGGGGTCAAAGGGCTTGGTGATGTAGTCGACAGCCCCGGTAGCGTAGCCTCGCAGAGCCAGTTGTGCCTCACGGTCGGCAGCGGTCAGAAAGATGATCGGGACGTGTCTGGTGCGCTCCCTGCGCTTGATGTGCTGAGCAGTCTCGAAACCATCCATATGAGGCATCTGCACGTCAAGCAGAATCAGTGCGAAATCGTCGACAAGCAGCCGTTTGAGCGCCTCTTCTCCGCTCAGCGCCCGAACCGGTCGGACCGGCATCCCCTGCAGACTCGCTTCCAGGGCAAGAACGTTGTCGTATCTGTCGTCAACGATGAGTACCTTTGCCGCACTGTGCTCTCCGCCAACCGGGCCTTGCGTGTGCCGCTCCGTCGCATCGACCGCCATGCCGTTGTCACCTGTTTCTTCCAAAAGCTCATCCAATAGTGTGAAACATCAATTATTGTGCGCCATTCCGCGCTCCCCATTGATCCACAAGGCCATGACCGCGAGCAGCTCGTCGAGATCCACGGGTTTGGTGATGTAATCGTTGGCGCCGGAGGAGAGGCTCAACTCACGATCGCCCGGCATCGCCCTGGCAGTGAGAAAAATGACGGGGAGACTAGCGAATCGTCGATTTCTCCGAATCGCCCGGGTCGTCTCATTCCCATCTTGATCGGGCATCATCGCGTCCATCAACACGATGTCAATCTCGGGGTGCTCCGACAGCAGTCTCATTCCCTCCGCACCACTGTCCGCATACAGCACCGTCAGCCCGTGCATTTCCAAGGCGCTGGTGAGGGCGAAAACGTTGCGGACGTCATCGTCAACGATGAGCACCGTCGCGCCATCGAGGTGATGGGGTACGGCTCCTCGCCGATCCCGCCCGCCGGCCAGCGCCGCGCCCGCCAGCACAACGGGCTCCTCGCGGGGCATGGGCAGCGTCGGTCCCGCCGCCGGAGACGGCAGTGGCAGCAGCGGGTCAGGAATCGCGATGTCCGGAATTGACAGGGTGAACGTTGAGCCCTCGCCGACGGATGAGACGACATCGATCCGGCCGCCCAGCAGTCGAGCGAGGTCGCGGCTGATCGAAAGCCCCAGCCCGGTGCCGCCGTACTTCCTGCTCGTCGTCCCGTCCGCCTGCTGAAAGGCATTGAAGATTAGGGATAGCTTGTCTGTCGGAATGCCTATACCAGTATCAATAGCTGCAAATGTAATTATTCTACTCGAAACTACAGCACCGACTCTTGAGACCGCGGCATCCTTCCGGTTTGTCCCGATCGAAAGTGTCACCGAGCCGTGCTCCGTGAACTTGATCGCGTTCGATAGCAGGTTCCGGAGAATCTGCTGGAGCCACTGCGGATCCGTCACGATCGATCCCGGCAGGTCAGAATCTGCCAGAACCTCGAACCGCAGACCCCGTTCCTCGGCTTGGAGCGCGAAGACCTGCTCCGCGTACTCCCGGATCTCGTCGATGGAGACCCGACCGGGCTGCATCTCCATCCGACCGGCCTCGATCTTCGAAAGATCGAGAATGTCATCGATGAGCTCAAGCAGATCCGCCCCGGCACTGTGGATTGTTCTGGCGAACTCGATCTGCTTTCGGGTCAGGTTGCCCTCACGGTTCTCCCCCATGAGCCGGGACAGCAGCAGCATTGAGTTCAGCGGGGTCCGCAGCTCGTGACTCATGTTCGTCAGGAACTCCGACTTGTACTGCGAGGCCTTCGCCAGCTGCTGGGCCTTGTCCTCCAGCCCGAGTCTTGCCATCTCGATCTCGCGGTTCTGTTTCTCGATGTTGCCTTTCTGCTCCAGCAGCTGCGCCGCCTTCTCCTGAAGCTCCGCGTTCGTCCGCTGCAGTTCCGCTGACTGCTCCCGCAGTTCCAGGGTCAGCCGCTGCGACTGAGCGAGCAGTTCCTCAGTCCGGCGGCTTGCCAGGATGGTCTTCAGCGTCACGCCGATGGTCACGACCAGCCGCTCGACGAACGCGAGATGGAGGTCCGAGAACGGCGCGACCGAGGCGAACTCGATGACGCCAAGCGGCTCGCCCTCAAACAGCACGGGGAAGACAACCAGGTCACGTGGTGGCGTCTCGGCCAGACCAGACCGAACCGTCAGGCGGCTGCCTGCGTGCGCCGTGCGGACCCGGATGGGACGGCGAGAGACAGCGACCTGCCCGACGAGTCCCTCGCCCGGGGCGAAACTCAACTCCTGCCCATTTGCGACATAGCCATACGAACTTGCCAGGCGCATGCTGGTCATGGCCTCCGAGTTCGTTTCCGCGAGGAAGAACGCCCCCAGCTGCGCGTTGACCAGGGGAGTGACCTCGGTCATGACCATCCGGCAGACCTCACCAAGATCACGTTGTCCCTGAACGAGCCCACTGACGCGAACGAGGTTCGAATCAAGCCAGCTCTGATCAGCGTTCTTCTTGGTCGTCTCCCGCAACGTCATGATCATCTGATTGATGCTGCCGGTCAGCTCCGCGACCTGTCCCTGGGCCTCAACCGCGATCCGCTGCGTCAAATCACCCTGCGTCACCGCAGTCGTCACCTTCGCGATGGCCCGCAGCTGCGTTGTCAACGTCGACGCAAGCTGATTGACGTTGTCCGTCAGGTCCCGCCACGCTCCGGAGACGCCTCTCACCCTTGCCTGACCGCCGAGTTTGCCCTCGGTCCCCACCTCCCTGGCGATCCTGGTCACCTCGTCGGCAAAGGAGGACAACTGATCGACCATCGCGTTGACCGTCCGGCTGAGCACCCGGAACTCGCCCCGCAGCGGGCGGCCGTCCGATTCGAGCGTCAGATGCTGGGTGAGATCCCCCTCCGCGACGGCGACGACCACTCTCGCGATCTCAGACGTCGGTTTGACCAGGTCGTCAATCAGGGCATTGACCGCACGGATCTTGTCACTCCAGGAGCCCTCATATCCCTCCTCGTCCACCCGCTCACCCATCCGACCCTCCCGCCCGACAACGCGGGCGATCCGCAGGATGTCGCGGGTACTGCGCTGCTGGATCTCGGCGAGTTCGTTGAGCCGGTCGATGACCTCCCCGGCAGCCCCGGCCCGATGCTGGAGACGAATCTTCAGATCACCAGCCGCGATGCGGTCAAGGGCCCCCGCGAGCTCTACGAGCAGCTTGTCGTTCGAGTCGGGTTGCTGTGCCACAAGAGTCGCATCGTCTGTGACGGTCATGGTGTCCCTGCCAAAGTGGTTACGAACCGTTTCCCCATCGTCGTCCGATTCAACCCGTCAGGCGAGCACCGAGGGTGGATTGTTACGGTCATTGGGAGCAGACTGCGAAATGTGACCGCCCCCGTCGTGCGCCGGCTGAGGCTTCCAGCAGCCCAGAGCTCACCCGCGGCGGCACGAGCGGTGGTCAGCGAGGCCGTGCATGAGGTCGGTCTGACCTCGGTGCTGGATGAGGCCATGCTGCTGACGACGGAGCTGGTCACCAACGGTGTGGTGCACGCCAGGACCGAGCTGGAAATCGACCTCGTGGCAACGCGGGACGCGATCTCGGTCATGGTGCTCGACCACCACTGTGGTCCGCTGTCCCTGGCCGGTTGGGACGCGCAACAGCCTGGCACCGGGGCCGGCGGCACTCCGGCCCAGCTCAGAGAGCGGGGCCGCGGGCTGCTGCTGGTCGACCGGCTGGCGGACCGATGGGGCACGCTGCATCACAGCGGCGGCAAGGGCGTCTGGTTCCGGCTGGCAGGGCCAGACTCCGACGCCCCCGCTCAAGGCATGACCCCATCGCGGGCTCCCGGGCCAGCACCAGGTGTTTCCGCTGCTCCAGGCGCAGTCGG
>JAFGOK010000157.1 GCA_016926535.1 Micromonosporaceae bacterium
CCACAGCCGGTCGCGACGGCGAGGTCGGCGATGGTCGTGTCCTCGGTCTCCCCGGAACGGTGGCTCATCATGCAGCGGTAGCCGGCACGGTGGGCCATCTCGACGGCGTCGAGCGTCTCGGTCAGCGAACCGATCTGGTTCACCTTGACCAGCAGGGCGTTGGCGGTCTGCTCCGCGATCCCCTTGGCCAGCCGCTGGGGGTTGGTGACGAAGAGGTCGTCGCCGACCAGCTGGATCCGGCTGCCCAGTGCGACGGTCAGCGCCTTCCAGCCCGCCCAGTCGTCCTCGGACAGCGGGTCCTCGATGGAGACGATCGGGTAGGTGTCCACCAGCTTGGTGTAGTAGGCGGTCATCTCCTCGGCGCTCTTCTTGGCACCTTCGAAGGTGTAGATGTTGTCCGTGCAGAACTCGGTCGCCGCCACGTCCAGCGCGACGACGATGTCGGTCCCAAAGGTGTAGCCGGCCTTGGCGACGGCCTCCCCGATCAGGTCGAGGGCCGCGGCGTTGGCCGGCAGGTTCGGGGCGAATCCGCCCTCGTCGCCCAGACCGGTCGAGAGGCCCTGCTTCTTCAGCACTGCCTTGAGCGCGTGGTATACCTCCGCGCCGGCCCGCATGGCCTCCCGGAAGGTCGGCGCACCGATCGGCGCGATCATGAACTCCTGAATGTCAACGTTGGAGTCGGCGTGCGACCCACCGTTCAGGATGTTCATCATCGGCACCGGGAGCAGGTGCGCGTTCGGGCCGCCGAGATACCGGAAGAGCGGGAGATCGACGGAGTCGGCCGCCGCCCGCGCGACGGCGAGGGAAACCCCGAGGATGGCGTTGGCGCCGAGCTGGGACTTGTCGGGGGTCCCGTCCAGGTCGAGCATCGCCTGGTCGATCAGGCGCTGCTCCGAGGAGTCGAACCCGACCAGTTCCTCAGCGATCCGCTCGACGACGTTGTCAACTGCCTTCTCGACGCCCTTGCCGCCGTAGCGCTTGGCGTCGCCATCCCGCAGTTCCAGTGCCTCAAACGCACCGGTCGAGGCGCCGGACGGCACAGCGGCCCGCCCGAGCGTCCCGTCGTCGAGGCCGACCTCGACCTCCACTGTCGGGTTACCCCGGGAGTCCAGAATCTCCCGAGCGACGATTGCCTCAATCGTGGCCACTGTGGTCTCGCTTCCTAATCGCTTCGCCGAATGCTCGCCGCGAAGCTCGCGGCGGGGCGATGTACCCGACTGAGCCTATCGAGCCGCGAATTGCTCTGAACGGTCGACCGTCGAACGCACCCCCCGGGAGGACAATTCGGCCCACCGCCGCGGTTGAGCCTGCCGAGTACGTTCCTGGCTGTGAGGCAACCCGACACCACCTGACGGTTGTCTTAAGAAGAGGGCATTCCACCCCGGAGGAGCAATCATGCAGGCGGCGGAGGAGCAGGAGTACGTGGACTACGTAACCGCTCGGCTACCCGCCCTGCGGCGCCTGGCCTTCCTTCTGTGTGGCGAAGAGCACCACGCCGACGACCTCGTCCAGCAGACCATGACCACGCTGTACCTGCGCTGGCAGCGCATCCGCGCCGTCGAGCACCTCGACCAGTACGTCCGCACGATGCTGACCAATGCGTTCATCACCGAGCGAAGACGGCGCTGGGCGAAGGTGCTGCTCTTCCGGGATGCCCCAGAGCCCAGAACACCCCAGCCCGCGATGGACAGCCAGATTGACGAGCACGCCGCTGTCCGGAGTGCGCTGGCTCAGGTGCCGCGACGCCAGCGGGCGGCACTCGTCCTGCGATTCATGTGCGACCTGCCCGTCGCAGAAGTCGCGGCTGTCCTCGGCTGTTCTGAGGGAACAGTGAAGAGCCAGACTTCCCGAGGACTGACAACGCTGCGCCGGCTCTTGAGCGAGCAGCAGGAACGAGCGACAGCCGGAGAGACACGATGATGGTGGAACCTGAACCTGACGAGGAATTCGGCCGGTCCCTGCTACACCCCCTGGTCAGGGAGGCCACGACCCCGCCGAGACTCAGCATCGAACGGGCGATCGCAGACGGCCGGCGCCGCCTGCGGCGACGCAGGATCGCCGGGGGGGCCGCCGTCGCCGGAGTCACCGCCGTGGTGCTGCTCAGCGCCGCCACCGTCTGGGCCTGGGACCGGGACAGGTCCGCTCCGGGCAACCCGGTATCCGCCGCGTCCCAGGGGCAGGTGGGCCAGAGCGCGGAGATCGCCCCGTCGCAGGCGCAGGCCGGCGCAGCGCCGGAACGCTGCGCCGTCGAGATCCTGCCCGTCCCGAAGGGACGGAAGATGTCGCTCGTCACGGCCGGCGACGGCCAGGCGCGCTTCCTCGCTGGCAGGTTGTACGACGACACGGATCTCCACTCCGTGATCTGGGACAACGGCACGGCGATCGAATTCGACATCCCCGGAGAGGAGCAGCAGGTCGAGGACATCTCCGGCAAGGGCGTCGCGGTCGCCTCCAGCCTCGTCGACCTGGTCCCCACCGCCTGGGTGTACATCGATGGCCAGCTGTCACGACTGCCTGGCGGCGTCGGGGGGACGCCAGAGGGGATCAACGATGACGGGGTCATCGTCGGGACCACCCGGTCGGGGAGGACCAGCAGACCGGTCAAGTGGACGTCCCTGGAGAGCCCTCCCGTCGAGTTGCCCCTCCCGGACGGGGCCGCCGGGGGGACGACGACGGACATCGACGAGGACGGCACCATCGTCGGATCGGTGATCTTCGCGATCGACGATGCTTCGGACCGGACCAAGGAGGTGCCATTCCTGTGGCTCCCGGACGGCTCGATGCGGGCCGTCTCCCCGCCAGCACGTGCCGGGATCGGAAGCCTGACCGGAGCGGTGCGCCAGATCCGCCGTGGTTGGGTGTCCGTCGACACCGCGGTCGAGACTGGCGCGTCCGAGGATGGTCCCCGGCAGGACGGCACCGGCGAGGCCAGCGGAGTCAGGACCGTGATCTGGAACCTCACCACCGGTTCGCCAACCGTTGTCGAGAACCGCACGGTCATGACGATCAATAGGAACGGCTGGTACGCCGGCACCACCCCTGATGACCTGGCCATCCACCACGCCGGCGGCAGGGAGCTGACACTGCCGGATCTGGCTGGGCACCCTGGTCTGGTCAATTCGCTGCCGTACGTGATGAGCGACGACGGGAGGATCGTCGCTGGGCAGTCGGACGACCAGGACGACGTGATTCGCGCTGTCGTGTGGCGGTGCTCCTGACCAGCGGTGCTCCCGGCGCCCCCGGACGGCCGGATTGATCACATGGGGGCTTCGGCCCGAGCCACGCAGGTCGACAGTAGACGCACCGCGCGAGCGAGGTCTTCCGGTGACTGGGTCGAGTATCCGAGCAGCAGGCCCGACGCCGACCGATACCAGTGCGCAGCCGGCCCGGCACCACCACCAGCCGGGTCGATCCGGAGCGAGGAAAGGGCGATCGGGTCAAGCCCCGCCGTCCGGGCCCGCCTGGCCAACGCCTGGTCGTCGATAGAACCGGGCAGCTCCACCAGGACATGCAGACCGGCGGAGACCCCGGCGATCCTGCCGTACGGTAGGTACCTCCGAACGGCCGTGATCAGGCCGTCCCTGCGCTCGCGCAGGGCGCGGCGCATGCGCCGCACGTGCCGGTCATAGGCCGACCCGGCCAGGAACTCCGCGAGCGCGAGTTGCTCCAGCGTCGATCCCCACCCGTCCGCAAGTCTCCTGGCCTGGCGAAGGTGACCGCACCAGGTTCTGGGAGCGACCACCCACCCCAGCCGAAGCGCCGGTGCGAGTGTTGCGCTGATCGATCCGATCAGCATGACCTGCTCCGGAGCGAGCCCCTGCACGCAGCCGGACGGCTTGTGGTCGTAGCGCAGCTCGGCATCCCGGTCATCCTCGATCACCAACCCTCCGGTACGGCGGGCCCAGGCGATGAGCTCCCGGCGCCGCTCCGGGGCCAGGACGACCCCCGTCGGGTACTGATGGGCCGGGGTGACCAGTGCGGCGACCACGCCTGACCTGCCAAGCTCATTGACGTCCAGCCCGTGCCCGTCGACCCGGATCGGCACTGGTATCACCCCGTGCCAGCGGAAACACTCGGCGGCGGCTGGGTTCCCCGGGGTCTCGACCCCGATGGCGTCGCTTCCGGCTGCCCGCAGGGTCGCCGCGATGACCGATAGAGCCTGGGTTCGCCCGGCGGTGACCAGTATCCGGTCGACATCGACCCTGGCCGCCCGCATCCGCCAGAGATATGCGGACAGTTCTGCTCTCAGGCGAAACGCCCCGGCCGGGTCCCCGGCGTCGAAATCGGCGTCCGCCGCCGCCGTCAGGGCTCGCTCATACGCCCTGCGCCAGGCCGTCCTCGGAAAGCTCGCGGGGTCGGCAATCCCCGGTCGCAGCGAGCAGACGAGCGGCTCACCTCGCTTGTCGCCCGCGGCGGGACGCTCCGGAGCCGGGGTGGGGGCCCGACAGCCGCC
>JAFGOK010000158.1 GCA_016926535.1 Micromonosporaceae bacterium
AGAGCCTGGTTTCCGCAGCAGAGCGGGACAGCGGTGCGGGCGGCGAGGTCCTGCATTGCCGTGATACCGGGGATCACCTGCACCGTCGCTGCCGGGCGGCGAGCGACCACAGCTTGAGCGAGGTAGGAAAACGTCGAGTAGACGCTCGGATCGCCGATCGTCGCGAAGGCAACGGGTCCAGCGCCGGCCTCCAGCGCCTCGACGACAATCTGGGCCGCTTCGGCCCACGCCGTTGCCTGGGCAGCGGCGGCTGCCGGTCCAGGACCCTCGGCGACCATGGGAAACGCTACCCGGCGAATCCGGCACCGGCGCCCTGCTGGCAGGTGAGCCAGCACCGTCGCCTCAGCCCTGCCTGGAGCCGGTTTCTGGACCGACTCCGGGACCAGAATGGTGCCGGCTTGCCGTAGCACCCGGATGGCCTTCAGCGTCACCAGTTCCGGATCACCCGGCCCGACGCCCACGCCGATCAGCAGGTCGCGCTTCTGGTCCATCAGGGCACCTCCTGGGTCAGGGCAAAACTCACAGGCACGCCGCGACCAGGCGCCGGGCGATACTCGGGCATCCGGCCCAGTGCAGATGCAGGTATGAGGCATGCACCCGGTGGTCGACGAAACCGTGGTTCCGCCCGTCCCAGGTCCAGGCGGCCAGCCGGCCGCAGACCGGATCGGTGGTGGTGCGGTGGAACTCATGGCCGCGCACCGCCTGATTCTGGACCGTGACACAGGAGTCCACCGGGGCAACAGCATCGCGGTACCCGAGGGTCAGGCGCGGGGTCATGCTCGCGGTGACCGGGAGCCGGCCGCACATGGGTGCACCATCGAGACGTTGCCCGAGGTACAGCAGACCGGCGCACTCGGCGACGATCGGTCCGTCAAAGGCTGCGATGTCAGCGCGCATGGCCTGGTTCGACGCCAGAGCCTCGGCGTGTACCTCGGGAAACCCTCCGCCAAGGACGATGCCTCTGGTTCCGGGCGGTAGCCTCCGGTCGGTGCGGGGATCGAAGGGCACGGCAGCGGCCCCGGCCGCTTCCAGCAGGATCGCGGTCTCTGGGTAGGAAAAGGTGAACGCGACCCCAGCTGCGACTGCGATGCGGGGCAGGGTGCCGGTTACCGGACCGCCAACGGCCTCAACGGGGTCCCAGGCCCCTGCTGGCAGGGGCGGAGCCTGGCCTGCGATGGCCAGCAGCGCGTCCAGGTCGACGGCCTCGTCGACGAGCGACCCGAGCGCCTCGACGATCTGGATGGCCGGCTCCTCCCGTTCCGCCGCCGGGATCAGCCCGAGGTGGCGGGAGGGGGTGACCAGGTCCTCGACGCCGCGGACCGCCCCCAGGACCGGCAGCTTGACCTCGGCAAACGCCTCCCTCAGCAGGGTTTCGTGCCGAGGGCTGCCGACCCGGTTGAGGATCACTCCGGCCAGGCGTACCGCAGGGTCGAAGGCATGCATGCCAAGGGCGCAGGCAGCGGCGGATCGACCCTGGCCCGTGGTGTCGATGACCAGGACCACCGGCGCTCCGAGCAGCCGGGCGACGTGGGCGGTCGAGGCGAACTCGCCCCGGCCGGCGGCGCCGTCGTGCAGCCCCATCACTCCCTCGATCACCGCGAGGTCAGCCAGGTGCGGGGTGGTGGCGCCGTGCAGCAGCAGCGGAAGCACCCGGTGCTCCCCGACCAGCCACGGATCGAGGTTGCGTCCTGGTCTGCCTGCGGCGAGCGTGTGGTACCCGGGGTCGATGTAGTCCGGACCAACCTTGTGCGGGCTGACCGCGCGCCCGCGCTGCCGCAGGGCCGCCATCAGCCCGGTGGCCAGCGTCGTTTTGCCGTGCCCGCTCGCGGGTGCCGCGATCACGACCCTGGGGAGATTGACAGCTGATGCAGCTACCATTCGATGCCCCGCTGCCCGCGCCGTCCGGTATCAAACGGATGCTTGACTTTCGTCATCTCGACGACGAGGTCCGCGGCTTCGATCAAGCGCTGGTCAGCATCGCGACCAGTGACGATGACGTGCTGGAAGCCTGGCCGGCTCCGGATCGTTTCGATCACTTCGCCGGCGTCCAGCCAGCCCCAGGCGATGGGGTAGGTCAGCTCGTCCAGCACCAGGCACCCGTGGTGCGCGGCGGCGAGATCTCGCTGGACAGCGCGCCATCCCGCGACCGCCGCCATCCGATGATTATTCACTTTGGTTGATGTATCCGAGGCGGGCGCCGGGTCACACGCTGGTGTGGGCGTCGCGTGGTGACTGCCTGGGGTCAACCAGCCCTGTCCCAGCGTGTGCCAGGTCACAGAAGCGCCTTCCCCTGTTTCGGCGTGCACCCGACCGAGCGCGAGCAGGGCGGCCTCCTCGCCGGGCCTCCACTTGCCGCTCTTGACGAACTGGTACACCCCGACAGGCAGGCCAGCGGCCCATGCTCTGAGGGCCAGCCCGAAAGCAGCGGTGGACTTTCCCCGCATTGCTCCAGTATGGACAATAAACAGCGGGTGGCTGCGGGTGACGGGCACCAGGTCCTCCTCGGGTCTCCACGCCCGTGGGCCAACCCCGGCGGCCAGGTCGGTCGCTGGGTCTCGCGTCGACGACGCCGACGCGGACGGCGGAAGTATCCTGGCTCCCGGATTATCGCTCGCCCCCAGACCTTCCAGCCGCACAAGTGGCCGTGGTATGCGAGAGGGGTCGCTCCCCGGTGACAGTGGCGGGACCGCGCCGGATTCGCACCGGGCTTCCTTCCCTGCCGTCAGTGCTGGAGTCAATCACACCGCGTGCCGGCCGTCAAAGATCCGGCCGGGTTCCGGCCCCGGCAAGCCCCGGCAGGCCCCGGCACCCGGCAGGCCCCGGCCCCGAAGAGGACGAACAGGCAGTGCACGATAATCGCGTGGCACAGCACTTCGAGGTCCGTTGCGCCGGACGGGGCACCGCCGAACCGGCGGTCGCGCCATGACAGAGCCGTACCTGATGGGGCTCCGGCTCGAAGGGCTGCCAGTGCTGTTTGTTGGCGGGGGAGCGGTCGCGACCCGGAGGATTCCGGCACTGCTGGCCGCAGGCGCGCTGGTGACGGTCGTCGCCAGAGGGGCTACCCCTGTGCTGATCGGGCTCGCGAACGCTGGCCGGATCAAGCTGTGCCTGCGCCCGTTTCAGCCCTCTGATCTGGACGGATGTTGGCTCGTTCACGTCGCCGTGGACGATCCGCAGGCCGCTCGCGGAATCAGCGAGGCTGCCAGGGAACGGCGGGTGTTCTGCGTCCGGGCGGATGACCGGAAGGCGGCGACGGCGTGGACCCCTGCGACCACCAGGCATGGCCGGGTGACGGTGGGGGTGACTGCCGGTGGGGACCCTCGCAGGGCTGCCCGGCTGCGGGACGCCGTCCGGGAAGGCCTGATCGCGGGAACCCTCGATCGGGGCCCGGCCCAGTTGCCCCAGTCAGCGGGGGTGGTTCTGGTCGGGGCTGGGCCAGGCGACCCGGAACTGATCACGGTGCGGGGGCGCCACCTGCTTGCGAGAGCGGACGTTGTGGTCGCCGATCACCTGGCCCCGGCCCTGCTTCTGGACGAGTTGCGGCCGGAGGTCGAGCTCATCGACGCCGCGAAGCTGCCCTATGGCCCGGCGCGGGCGCAGGAGGAGATCAACAGGATCCTGATCGGGCGAGCCAGAGCCGGGCGATTCGTCGTAAGGCTCAAGGGCGGCGACCCGTACGTCTTCGGCCGGGGTGGGGAGGAAGCCGCCGCCTGCGCGGCAGCCGGGATCCCCGTGACCGTGGTGCCCGGGGTGACCAGCGCGATCGCTGTGCCGTCAGCCGCGGGCATTCCGGTGACCCATCGGGGCGTCGCCCACGAGTTCACTGTCGTCACCGGCCACGTGCCCCCGGGCGATCCGGATTCGCTGGTCGACTGGGAGGCCTTGGGGCGGCTGCGGGGGACGGTCTGCGTCCTGATGGGGTTGCGGCACCTGGCCTTGATCGCGGCGGCGCTGCTGGCCGCCGGTCGACCCGACGAGACTCCGGCCGCCGTGATCCAGGAGGGAACTCGGGGTACCCAGCGTCAGGTGCTCGGCACCCTCTCGACCATCGCGGCCGAGGCGGAGCGGGCAGGGCTGCGCCCTCCAGCGGTGATCGTTGTCGGCGATGTCGTCGCGGGCGTTTCGATCTGCGACAGCTAGCATCATGGCGATATGGCGTTGACGTACTGTTGTGGTTCCTGGCCGCAGGCAGTGCCACGCCTGACCTGCAGCCCAGGCGGCGACCTGTTCATGGACGATTCGGGGGATGGCGATGTCCGAGCCCAACCAGCCGCGGGATTCGCGGGCAGCGGCACCAGCATCGAGCCACCCATCGGGGCGGAGTGCTGCCGCCCAGTGGCGGTTGGCCCTGGCAGGCGCTGCGGTGGCCGCCGTCGTCGTCGTCCTTGGTTCCATGGTTTTGATCAAGGCAACAGCCAGCGAGGACGAGCCGGAGCCCCGGCCATCAGCCGGGGTGCAGAGCAGCCAGCCAGTGTCTCCGGAGACCGCGAAGGTGGTCGCTGCGGTGACCAGCGTGCCCGCTGCCGTGCTTGACCGGGTTGGCAAGGGCGACGTTGCAGCCCTGCCAAAGGCGTTGCAGGATCAGCCTTTGCTGCGGGACGGGGACAAGCCCCTGGTCATCTTCATCGGCTCTGAGTCGTGCCCGCACTGCGGGACCCAACGCTGGGCGGTGGCCATCGCGCTTGCCAGGTTTGGCACGTTCAGCGGCCTGAACACCAGCCCGTCTGGCGGGACGCCCAAGGTGCTGTCGTTCCACGGCGCCACCTATACCAGCTCTTACCTGGCCTTTCAGGGTGCTGAGGTTGCGACGAGCGCTGGCCAGCGGCTTGATAAGCTCACCCCGCAGCAGGAAGAGATCATGAGCACGTACGGGTCGGGCTCTGTCCCGTTCCTCGACCTCGGCAACCAGTACATCATGATCGGAAGCGCGTATTCCGCCAGCTCGTTCTCTGGGAAATCCGCGCTGGACATCGCCGAGGCGCTGAGTGATCCAGCCAGCCCAATCACGATGGCTATTGGTGGCGGGGCGAATGCGCTGACCACGGCCATCTGTTCGATGACCAGCCAGCAGCCCAGCGAGGTCTGTTCCAGTCCCGCGGCGCAGGCGTACGCGGGAGCGTTCTGACGATCGGGGCGTCGGCGCGACCCGCCGGTTGACCTGACCCTCCCTGGTAGGACGATGGGTCAAAGATATATCTTTGCCTGAGGCTTGCTGCCCCGTACCAGCTCAGGGAGATCTTCGTTGTGACAGAGCAGACTGTCGCCTCTGGCGCTACTGGGCTGACGGCCTGGTCGAGCAGGGAGGATGGTTACGCCTACGGCTGGGCCGACCCAGACCTGGCAGGGATGATCGCCCAGCGTGGTCTGGACGAGCAGATCGTCCGAGACATCTCGGCGAGTAAGAACGAGCCTGCCTGGATGCTGACCAGGAGGCTGGAGGGGTTGCGCAGGTTCCAGTCTGCTTCGCTGCCCTCCTGGGGCCCGGATCTCAGCGATCTGGATTTTTCGCAAATCAAGTATTTTGTGCGATCCGTCGATCATCAGGCCGCCACCTGGTTGGAGGTCCCTGAGCACATCAAGACCACCTATGACCGCCTGGGCATTCCAGCAGCAGAGCAGCAGCGGCTGGTTTCAGGCGTGATCGCGCATTACGAGTCGGAGGCGGTCTATCACGCCATCCGGGCGGACCTGACAGAGCAGGGCGTGATTTTTCTCGACACCGATGCGGCACTGCGGGAGCACGAGGAGTTGTTCGCGGAGTCCTTCGGTCGCCTGGTCGAACCAGACCTCAACCCGTTCGCCGCACTCAACACAGCGGTCTGGTCTGGGGGCAGCTTCGTCTACGTGCCACCGGGAGTCGCGGTGGACATCCCGTTGCAGGCGTACTACCGGTCGAATACCGAGAACATGGGGCAGTTCGAGCGGACGTTGATGATCGTGGACGAGGGGGCCAGCGTTCACTACATCGAGGGGTGTACCGCTCCGGTGTACTCCACTGCCTCGCTGCATGCTTCAGTGACCGAGATCGTCGTCAGGCGGGGTGCCCGCTGCCGGTGCACAACGATGCAAAACTGGTCCAACAATGTGGTTAATATGGTTACAAAACGTGCGATTTGCCATGAAAATGCAACAATCGAATGGGTTGACGGTAATCTTGGCGCAAAAGTGACTATGAAGTACCCGACGACCATCCTGGCCGGTCGCGGTGCTCGGGCTGAGGTGTTCACCATCGCCATGGCAGCCACCGGCCAGCATCAGGACGCGGGCCCGCAGGTGGTTCACGCGGCTCCACACACCTCGTCTGCGGTGATCGCACGGTCGATCGTTCGGGGCTCCGGCCGTTCCTCCTACCGGGGCCGGGTGCGGGTTGCTGAGGGCGCCAGCGAGACGATCTCGACGGTCAAGTGCGATGCGTTGCTGCTGGGCGGGGCTTCGCGGGCGGACACCTACCCCCATGCCGACGTTCGCGCGGAGGAGGTTTCGCTGGGGCACGAAGCCAGCGCCTCGCGGGTCGGCGAGGAGCAGCTCTTCTACCTCATGAGCCGAGGCATCCCAGAGGAGCAGGCCCTCAGCATGATCGTTCGGGGGTTCATCGAGCCGGTCGCTCGGCAATTGCCGATGGAGTACGCCCTGGAACTCAACCGGCTCATCGATATGGGGATGGACGGGGCTGTTGGTTGACCCGTAGGAGAAACGGGAGACCGTCCAGCGGCAGGGCGGCCAGCCGGTCAGCGGGTCGGAGCGAGCGGGAGAGGCAGAGGCGTGGGCGAGCAGGACAGAGTCCAGCAGGCTGGTGCGAGTCAGGACATCAAGGAACAGGTGTACGAGGCCCTCAAGGGGGTGCTCGAGCCGGAGCTTGGCATCAATGTGGTCGATCTGGGCCTGGTGTACGACGTTCGGGTTGAGGAAGAGGTCGTTGCGGTCGACATGACATTGACGTCGCACGCCTGCCCCAACGCTGACGTCCTCAGGGAGCAGGTGTACCAGGCGCTTGGTGATCTTGGTTTGGAGATCACCATTTGTGTGACCTGGGTGTGGAAGCCGGTGTGGGGGCCGCAACGGATCACCAGCGAGGGGCGGGAGCAGCTGCGGGCGCTGGGATTCAACGTCTGAGGTTGCCGAGTGGTGGGGTGCCGTTTTTAGCGATAGGTTAAAGATATATCTTTAACGTCAACGAAGGGGGTTGCCCCATGAGCGACCGGAGGCGGGAACCTTCGGCTCCTGGCCAGGCCATTCGGATCGTTGTGGCCAGCGGCAAGGGCGGCACGGGTAAGACGACTGTTGCGACGAGCCTGGCGGTGGTGCTTGCTGACCGGGGTGGGCCGGTGGCCTACGTCGACTGTGACGCAGAGGAGCCCAACGGTCATCTGTTCTTGAAGCCGACCATTCACCGGCGGTCGGCGGTGACCTCGATGATTCCAGAAATTGATCTTGATCGTTGTCGTCACTGCGGGGCGTGCGCCACGGCCTGCCGGGCCGGAGCCATACTCGTCACCCCAGACACAGTGCTGACCTTTCCCTCCTTGTGTAACGGTTGCGGAGGATGCGCTCTGGCCTGCCCCCATCAGGCCATCCGGGAGATCCCCCGGACAATCGGGACGGTCTCCGAGGGCATGGTGGACCGAGGGGCAGCCGGCACTTTGGCCTTCTGCCAGGGGGAGACCGAAGTCGGGCAGAGCATGACCCCAGAAGTCATTCGTTCTGCGATCACGGCAGCTCCCGCTGCACACACCTTGATCATGGATGCCCCTCCGGGTACCACCTGCCCGGCGGTTGAGGCGATGCGGACCGCCGACGTCGCTCTGCTGGTTACTGAGCCGACTCCCTTTGGCCTCAATGATTTGCGACTGGCGGTTGAGGTGGCCCGGCGGCTGGGTCTTCCGTTTGCCGTGGCCATCAACCGGGCAGGCACCGGCGACAGCGCGGTGGCCGACTACTGCGCGGCTGAGGGTATCCCGGTGCTCCTGGAGGTTCCAGATGACCGGCGGATCGCCGAGCGCTATTCGCGGGGCGAGGTGATTGTGGACGGGGATGCGCAGCTGCGCCCCGCATACACTCGTCTTGCCACCGGCTTGCGCGAGCTTGCCGGTCAGGAGCGAGTCAAGGCGACGGGCTCCACCGCATCTGACCCGGTGCCTGATCCATTGCTCGATGATCGATCAACATCGCGTCCTGCGGCGGCCTCGGGAGCCCCAGGTCCGGATGGGCCGCTGGAGCTGGTCGTGGTCAGTGGCAAGGGCGGCACAGGAAAAACCAGTATCACCGCCTCATTCCTTGCCCTGGCAGCTCGCGATCATCCGGATGGGGTCATCGCTGTCGACTGCGATGCCGATGCTGCCAACCTGCACCTTGTCTTGGAGCCGGAGGTCCGGGAACGGTGGCTGTTTTCTGGAGGAGCGACCGCAGTAGTCGACCAGGCCACTTGCATTGAGTGCGGGATCTGCACCGACTATTGCCGGTTTGACGCGATCGGCCCGGATGAGGACGTCGCAGGGGGTAACGGGTATGTCGTCGATCCGACCGCGTGCGAGGGATGCGGGGTCTGTGCCGACATGTGTCCGGTCCAGGCTGTCGAGTTGGTCACCCTGCCCCAAGGCGAGTGGTTCGTTTCGGAAACCAGGATCGGGCCGCTGGTCCATGCCCGGCTGGCGCCCGGCCGCAAGAACAGCGGCAAGCTGGTATCCCAGGTGCGCGAGGAAGCGCAGGCCGTCGCCCAGGCAATGAGCCGGGATCTGGCGGTCGAGGACGGTTCTCCTGGGCTTGGCTGCGCTGTCATTGCCTCGTTGACCGGGGCGCGGGCCGCCTTGATCGTGACAGAGCCGACCTGCGCCGGGCTGCACGACCTGCGGAGGGTCGCATCGCTGGTTAAGCAGCTTAACGTTCGCGCCGCCGTGTGCGTCAACAAGGCCGATCTCAATCCGGAACTGGCGTCCCGCCTAGAGGTCGAGGCGGTCTCGCTGGGCCTGCCAGTGCTCGGGCGGGTGCGGTACGACGAGGCGGTCACCCTGGCCCAGTTGATGCGTACCTCCGTTGTCGAGCTTGGCGATAGCCCGGCTGCCCGCGATATCAACCGGTTGTGGAGGCGCACCGTCGAGTTCTTGACCGGATCCGAGACCACAGCAAGCCAGTGCTGCCCATCAGTTCAGGAGGAAACATGACCACCAGGATCGCGGTACCCATTGCCAATAATGTACTTTGTGCCCATTTTGGACATTGTGAAACGTTCGTGCTGTTTGACGTTGACCCCGACAGCGGTGCGATCGTCAGCCGGCAGGATCTGACCCCCCCGCACCACGAGCCGGGGGTCTACCCTCGCTGGCTGGCAGAGCAGGGGGTCGGAGTG
>JAFGOK010000159.1 GCA_016926535.1 Micromonosporaceae bacterium
GTCTCCGCGGTACTCGACCGGGTCGCCAACGGTGACCTCACGTGCGACCTCCCGGTGCACAGTCACGACGAGATCGGAAGGATGGCCGGAGCGCTCAGGCGGGCGCTGACCAACCTCCGAGAAATGATCACCAGGGTGACCTCAGGAGCCGCGGAACTCGACGCTTCCTCGGACAACCTCACCGTGGCCAACGCGGAGATCGCCACCTTCGCCGAGCACTCGTCCGCGCAGGCCGGGGCCGTCGCCTCCTCAGCGGAGGACGTCACGACCTACGTCAGCACCATGGCCTCAGGCGCTCACGAGATCACAGCCTCAATCCACGAGATCGCACAGAACGCGACGGAGGCGGTGTCCGTCGCCGACCAGGCGGTACGGCTGGCCGACGAGACCAAGACGACTGTCAGCAAGCTCGGCGACTCCTCCGCGCAGATCGGTAAGGTCGTCAGGCTGATCACATCCATCGCGCGGCAGACCAACCTGCTGGCCCTCAACGCGACCATCGAGGCGGCGAGAGCCGGAGACGCGGGCAAGGGGTTCGCCGTCGTGGCTGGCGAGGTGAAGGACCTGTCCCAGGAAACGGCCAGGGCGACCGAGGAGATCACCCGGCTGGTCGCCGCGATCCAGACGGACACGGACGGGGCGGTTCGCGCCAGCGACCAGATCTCCGAGATCATTTCGAAAATCGACCACTACCAGGCCACCATCGCATCGGCCGTCGAGGAGCAGAACTCGACCACCTCGGAACTGAGCAAGAACGTCACGCAGGCCGCCACAAGTTCTGCCAAGATCAGTCAAGAAATCGCTGTCGCCGCCGATGATGCCCACGCGACCAGTGCAGGAGCCTCGCGGGCCCGCGAGGCAACCGAGCGCCTGTCGTCGCTGGCCACCGGCCTACGTGAGGCGGTGAGCCAGTTCAAGATCTAGTCATAGAGCCCAGCACATCACAACTCTCCCCCAAGCAAGGAGCGGCCCATGGTGCGGTCAATCATCTCGGCCCTGGCGATGGTGGTCGTTCTCTCGCTGACCGGATGCGGCGGTCACGCTGATTCAAGCAGCGGGCTGGTCGGTATCGCCCTGCCCACATCCTCCTCCGACCGGTGGGTCGTCGAGGGGAAGAGCATGGTCGCGGAATTCAAGCGCCTCGGGTATGACTCAGATCTCCAGTACGGAGAAAACGACATCGAGGCCCAGATCGCACAGATCGAGAAGATGATCGACCAAGATGCGAAACTGCTGGTCATCGGCTCAATCGACGGCAGCAAGCTCACGGAGGTCCTGGCCAAGGCAGCGCAGAGAAAAATCCCCGTCATCGCCTATGACCGCTTGATCAGAGACACGCCAAACGTCGACTACTATGCGACTTTCGACAACTACATGGTTGGGGTGCTCCAGGCCAGCTTCATCGAGTCGCGGCTCGGGCTCCAGGCCGGCAAGGGCCCCTTCACGATCGAACTGTTCGCTGGGTCCCCTGACGACAACAACGCGTATTTCTTCTTCGACGGCGCGATGGCAATCCTCAGGCCGTACCTCGAATCGGGACGCCTGGTCGTCCGGAGCGGGGAGACCGCCGTCAAACGCGTGACCACCATGCGCTGGGACGGGGAGATCGCAAAGACCCGGATGACCGGCCTGCTGGCAGCGCACTACCGCGGGACCCGGCTGGATGCGGTGCTCTCGCCGTACGACGGCATCAGCAGAGGCATCATCAGCGCCCTCCAGTTCGCCGGCTATGGCACCCCGGCTCGCAGGCTCCCGATCGTCACAGGTCAGGACGCCGAGCCGGCCTCGGTGAAGCAGATCATCTCAGGGACCCAGGCCGAAACGGTCTTCAAGGACACCCGGCTGCTCGCCCAGGCCGCAGCGAGCATGGGGGACAGCATGATCAGGGGGCAGAAGCCAACGATCAACGACACGCTGTCATATGACAACGGCACCAAGATCGTCCCTGCGTATCTGCTGGCGCCGGTGTCCGTCGACCAGAGCAACTACCGGCAGATCCTGGTCGACAGTGGATACTACAGTGCCGGCGATCTCGGGATCTAGGACTCCTGCGGACCTGCACCAGGTCTTGTGGATCTCGCCAGAGCGAGCGACGCCCAAGCGCCGATCGGCCATGCCGCCTTCAGACCGGCCTGCCCCACTGCTGGGCGTTGTAGGTCAGCACCCCCGCGACGTTCGCGCGGATGTTGACGACCCCGCTGGCCACAGCGAGCAAGCGAGGCCGCTGGTAGAGCGGCAATGAGACCGCTGCCGCCGTCATCAGCTCGTCCTGGCGGTTGAGGATCTGCAGTCGCCTGGTATCGTCCAGTTCCGCCGCCGCCCGGTCGAGCAGGTGGTCCGAGTCGGTGCTGCGCCAGCCGGTCAGGTTGTCGGCGCCCCGCCAGCGCCGGATGGTCCCGGCCAGCGACGCCCCATCCCGGTCCTCGATCACCGCCAGGTCAAAATCGCCGCTGGTCAGCGCGGTCGCGAGGTCGTCCGCCGGCTGCACGGTGACGGCGAGGCCGATGCTCTCCAGCCTCGACCGGATGACGTCGCCGGTCGCCGCGAGCACCGGATCGGATGCCGCCAGGCGCAGCCGGAGTGGCCGGACGGCCTCACCCCCCGGGGACCGCAGCCGGCCGTCCCGCACCGTGTACCCGGCCTCTGCCAGCGTCGTTCGCGCCGTCTGCAGTTCCCCCCCGCCCTGGTCCGGAGCTGCCTCCCGCACGATGTCCCGGTATCCCGGCTGGCCGGGGAACAGATGGTGGGCGAGCCGGGGAGCAGCCCCCGGGAAGGAGTCGCGGACCGCCTTCTCGATCACCTCTCCGACACTGATGCCTGCGACGATCGCCTCCCGGATCGCGCGCTCGGCGAGGTGGCCGTCAGTGGCGTTGAGGTCGAGGCGTACCCAGGTGTGGCTCGCCGCCACCTGCACGTTCAGCCCAGTTCCGGACAGCGCGGCGATCCGGGTCATCGTGTCGCGATCCGGTTGGAGTTCCAGGCCGTCGACCTCCCCGCGCTCCAGGGCCTCGACGGCCGACGCGGCGTCGTCGAAGAACCGGAACACGACCTTCGCCAGGGTCGCTGCCACGCTGCCGTACCATGCCTCGTTCGGGACGAACTCGACCTGGCGCCCAGGGTCGAAAGCGCTGACCAGGTACGGCCCGCCGCTCCAGGCCGGCTTGGCCTCGAAGGCCTTCCTGGACTCGCGCAGCCCCTGCGCGGTCGACGTGTCCGCGGACGCGGACGCGACCTGCGCTGGCAGGAGCGGCGAGAAGAGGCTCTTCCAGTCCGGGTCCGGCGAGCTGAACGTCACCGTGACCGTCTTGCCGTTGTCTGCCCCCTGTACCGCGTTGACCAGCGAGTATCCGGTCTCGCCCTCCTGATCGTCGCGGAGGTCCGTTTCCTCCGGCCGGGAGGACGCCTCCTGCGCCGCAGCGCCGTCCAGTGCCTGGCCCTGGTTGGCTGGGGCGTTGACCAGCCAGGTGTACTCGAAGTCCCGGGCCGAGATCGGCATCCCGTCGGACCACCGGGCCTCTGGCCGGATCTGGTACACCACGGTCTGCGGATGGGTGGCGACGATCCGAGGCTGGCTGGCGAGCAGGTCGCTGCTGTGCTGGAACGCCCCGCTCGGCAGGACGACGAAGGCGCTCGGAGCGATCATGGCCATGACCATCGCCTCGTTGCCGCCGGGAAGGGCCAGGGCGGTCTCCGGAAACGGTGCGATGCGGCGCATCGCACCGAGCAGCCCGATACTGAGCGTGCCCCCAGGACCGCGGCGCCCGCTGTTGCAGTCGTCCGGGCGGGATGGGCACGAGGCCAGCCCTTGCTGGCCGGCGCTGGCCTTCCCGCCGCCCTCACCGGAAGGCCCGGCGCAGCCGGAGCTCAGCATCGTCCCGGCGACAGCCAGCACGATGAGGCCACGCCAGCGCTGCGGTGTCATTCGCACCTTTTGCCCTCCCTCGGTAGCGCGAGCAACGCTACCGAGGGAACGCGGGGCGAGGGTGACGCGCCACCGCACCGCAGCCTAAAATCCACCCTTTGCGTGATTCGAAGCAGACCCTGCCGGTGTTCAGTACCGGTAATGGTCTGACTTGTACGGTCCCTCGACCGGGACCCCGAGATAGGCCGCCTGATCCGGAGCGAGCTCCGTCAACGTCAC
>JAFGOK010000705.1 GCA_016926535.1 Micromonosporaceae bacterium
GATGATAGCGGCAGCCGGTGGCCATCACCTCGCCCTCCTCGGCCCGCCCGGAGCGGGTAAGACCATGCTCGCGCAGCGTCTGCCGGGCATCCTGCCTCCGCTCGACGATGTCTCGGCGCAGGAGGCAACGGCGATTGCCTCGATCGCTGGGGTGCTTCCCCGGGGGAGCCCGCTGATCCGCCTGCCGCCTTTTCAGGCACCTCATCACACGACGAGCGAGGCGGCCCTGGTCGGCGGGGGAGCTGGTCTGGCCCGCCCCGGTGCACTGTCGCTGGCCCACAGGGGTGTGCTCTTCCTCGACGAGGCCCCGGAGTTCCGGCATTCGGTGCTGAACGCGTTACGCCAGCCTCTGGAGGACGGCGAGGTGCGGCTGCGACGCTCCGGCGGAGAAACCGTCTATCCGGCCAGAGTCCAACTGGTCATGGCGGCCAATCCGTGCCCGTGCGCCAGTGCCGCTGGGGACCGTCACTGCCAGTGCAGCCCACTGGCCCGCAGGCGATACCTCGGGCGGCTGTCCGGCCCGCTGATGGATCGGATTGACCTCCGGGTGACCCTTCAGCCGGTTCGGTCTGCTGCCCTACTCGGCTCAGCGGCCGGCGGGGAGTCGTCGCCAGAGGTCGCCCGTCGCGTCCTCGCGGCCCGATCGGCTGCGGCGGCCCGGTGGGGTGCGGCGTCCGCGCTGGCGGCGGCATCCGGTCAGGCGGAGCGTCGTGCCGTTCGGCCGGAGCACACGCTGGTCAGGACGACGTCGAACGCGACGGTTCCGTCCCCGGTGCTTCGGGATGCCCAGCATCGCCTTCCCAGAGCGACGCTGCACGCCGCGGCGCGAGCTGTGGATCTTGGACAACTGTCGGCGCGGGGCTATGAGCGAGTGGTTCGCCTGGCGTGGACGATCGCAGACCTCGATGGTCGTGGCCATCCCGACGCCGGGGACGTGGCCGAGGCCCTTGACCTGAGACGTGGGGTATTGCCGTGAGAGGCCAAGCGGATCAATCGGAGCTCGACCGGATCGCGCGACTGGTGCTGGGCTGCCTGGTCGAGCCCGGTCACCGGGAACTCGGCGTGCTGGTACGGGAGCACGGTCCGGTGGCCGCCCTTGGGATCGTGCTCGGAGGCAGGGCATCCGCGAGCCTGTGCGGGGCTGTCGCAACGAGGCTCTCAGCCGCGCACCTGTCAACATCGCCTGGCGATCTGTCGTCCTTCGCTGATCGGGTCCAGGAACGTGCCGCTCGACTCGGGGCTCGGGTCATCACGCCGGACGATGAGGAGTGGCCAACCAGGGTCGAGGACCTGGTCCGGATCGCGAGGCAGGACAGGTCCCCGGTGGACCGGGACACCGACCCGCCGGTCTGCCTGTGGGTGCGGGGCGCATCATCCCTGGCCGAGTCGCTGGACCGGTCCGTCGCGCTGGTCGGCGCGCGGGCGGAGACGCCGTATGGGGGCCATGTCGCGACTGAGCTGGGCTATGAACTGGCTGCTCATGACTGGACAGTCGTCTCCGGCGGAGCGTTGGGGATCGACGCGGCGGCCCATCGAGGCACTCTGGCCGCCGGAGGCCTGACCGTCGCGGTCCTCGCCTGCGGAATTGACCGGCCCTATCCAGCGGCCAACGCCAGCCTGTTCGAGCGGATCGCAGAGCAGGGGCTGCTGATCAGTGAATGGCCGCCGGGGGCTGCGCCGTATCGGCAGCGATTCCTCATCCGAAACCGGGTCATCGCCGCGGGCACGCTGGGAACGGTGATCGTCGAGGCCGCGCTGCGGAGCGGAGCCAGGCAGACCCTGGGGCGGGCCCGCATGCTTGGCCGGTCGGTGATGGCGGTGCCCGGTCCGGTCGGGTCGGCCATGTCGGCCGGATGCCATGCGGAGCTACGCGAATGCGGGGCACGCCTGGTGACGACCGCCGAGGAGATCATCGAGGAGGTGGGGCGGATCGGTGAGCTCGCGCCGGTGCCCCGCGGTGACGTCCGGCCCACCGACAGTCTCGACCCGCTGGCGAGCCGGCTGCTCGATGGGGTGCTGGCCGGCAGGGCACAGACAGCAGAGGAGATCGCGGCAGCCGTTGGCGTGAGCGAGCGCGAGGCGAGACGAGGGCTTCCCCTGCTGGTCTCCGCCGGATTCGTCGTGCTGGAGTCTGGCGGGTACCGCCTGCAACCGGTGCGGAGGCTTGACGAGAACGTCCGTGATCGGAAACCGTCGGCATCATGAGCGGAGGGACGCGTCAGGGACGTCAGGAGACCGAAGCGCTTCGTGCGGCCTTGCCGGATCCACTCCGCCAGGCCGTCAACGGTTTCGCCAAGCACCTGGGGGTCGGGCGAAACCGATCGGAGCACACCGTACGGGCCTATGTTGGCGATGTCGTCTCGATCCTCGATCACGGGGTCAGGATGGGAATCCGTACGGTGTCAGATCTCGATCTCGCGATGATGCGCAGCTGGCTGGCGCGGCTTCGCACGACTGGTGCAGCACGGGCGTCCCTCGCCAGGCGTGCGGCGTCCGTGCGGGCGTTCACGAGGTGGGCGAGCGAGGAAGGGCTCACCGCGATCGATGTTGGCCAGCGTCTTGCCAGCCCGCGCACGCGGCGGAGTCTCCCGGTTGTCCTCCGGGCAGACCAGGCATCGACCTTGCTCGGAAAGGGCCAGGAGACGGGTGACCCGATGGCCATTCGCGATCAGGTGGTACTGGAGTTGCTGTATGCGACCGGTATTCGGGTCGGTGAACTGTGCGGGCTGGATCTGCTGGATGTCGACCACGCCAGACGAATCATTCGAGTCATGGGCAAAGGATCGAAGGAACGCAGCGTCCCGTACGGCGTTCCCGCGCAGCGAGCCCTTGACGTCTGGCTGGCCAGTGGCCGGTCGGCTCTCGCCACCAGGGCCAGCGGCACGGCGCTGCTACTTGGGGCCAGGGGCGGGCGGCTGCACCCGACGGTCGTGCGGCGGATCGTGGCCGGGCGGGCGGCCAGGGCAGGGCTTCCGCCGATGTCCCCGCATGGGCTGCGTCACTCCGCCGCGACCCATCTCCTCGAAGGAGGGGCCGATCTGCGGAGCGTTCAGGAACTCCTGGGACACACCTCACTGTCGAGCACCCAGATCTACACCCATGTTTCGATGGATCGGCTTCGTGCCGCTTTTCAACAGGCCCACCCGCGGGCCTGACCGCCGAGGCTGCCAGAGCGGTGGGGTCGTGGTGCCAGCGTGCTGACGTTGCCTCTTGCCCCGGTACGGTCACTTCGCCCCGATGAGACGGATCTGGCCGTACGATTTCTCGGTGTTGACGTCGCAAGCACCACAACCATGTGCGGGCGCCGGGTTGCTGTTCTCACTCGACGCGGCTGTTGCGCACCTTGACCACGGGTCTTTTCCTGCCACCCCCATCCCGGTCCAGCGTGCACAACAGCGGCTTCGTGAGGAGATGGAGGCCAACCCGGCGAGGTTCCAGCGGAGAGGACTTGCCGAACGGCTCGCGCACACGAGGTCCCACCTCAGTCGCCTGGTTGGAGTCGAACCAGCCAGCTGTGCCTTCGTCCCTGACGCGAGGACCGCAGCCGCAATGGTGCTCCAGGCGTTGAACCTGCGGGAAGGCGACGAAATCGTCACCACTGACCACGGGCATCCCGAGATGGCCGCCGTTGTGGACGCCGCGTGTCGGGTGACCAGGGCGAGGCACAACGTGGCGGTGGTGCCACTCGCTGCCGAGGGGGGTGAGGTTGTCGCAGCTGTCCGGCGGGTCCTGACCGACCGCACTCGCTTGGTCGTGGTCGACCAGGTGACGGCACGGACAGCCAGAATTTTCCCGGTCCGGGACCTTGCCC
>JAFGOK010000706.1 GCA_016926535.1 Micromonosporaceae bacterium
GTCATCCATGTCGATCGGTGGTGGAATCCGGCGGTCGAGGATCAGGCGACTGACCGGGCCTTCCGGATCGGGCAGCACCGGGCGGTTCAGGTCCGCAAGTTCGTCTGTGCCGGGACTCTGGAGGAGAAGATTTCCACGATGATCATGGGGAAGCGTGGACTCGCCGCAAAGATCGTCGGGACCGGAGAGCAGTGGTTGACGGAACTCTCGACGCGGCAACTCCGTCAGCTGGTCGCGCTGGAGTCGGGGGCGGTCGTCGAATGAGCTGGGACCGGTACTACTACCCTCCGTCGAGGCCGAGGAAGGTCGATGGGGGAATCAAAGCGCGCGGGGCCAGAGGCTCCATCGGAGAGTCCTGGTGGTCTCGCCGTTTCGTTGATGTGATCGAGTCGTTTGCCCTCGGATCCCGCATGACCAGGGGTCGCTCCTACGCTCGGGCGGGTCAGGTCATCTCGTTGGAGGTCACCGCTGGGGTAGTGACCTCCAGGGTTCAGGGGTCACGGGCGCGCCCCTACAACGTGGCCATCGGTCTGAAGCCGTTCCCGGCAGCGGTGTGGGGCCGGGTCGAGGCGGCCTTGGCCGGCCAGGCGCTGTACAGCGCGCGGTTGCTGGCGGGGGACATGCCCGAGGACATCGAGGAGGTGTTCTCTTCTGCTGGGGTCTCGCTCTTTCCCCGGTCCGTTCGGGACCTGACCATGAGCTGCTCCTGCCCGGATGTCGCAGTCCCGTGCAAGCACCTGGCAGCAACCTTCTACCTGCTCGCGGAAGCGTTCGACGCTGACCCATTCAAGATCTTGTACTGGCGAGGTCGGGCCAGGGATGACCTGCTGGCCCGGTTGCGCGAGCTCCGCTGCGGGGACCCTGCCGGTGGGGACCCTGCCGGCAGGGACTCCGTGCCCGAAGGCGCGGCGGCGGATGGCGCGATGGTGGCGGGCCAGGATGCTGGATTGGCGGGGCAGAGCCCGGTCGGAGCGGCGCTTGCCCTCGCCCATGTGACCGTCGCGCCACTGGCGGAGTGTCTCCAGCGATTCTGGGTCGCGGAGCAGTCTCTGCCCGCTGGCCAGCCTCCGGCTCGGCGAGGGCTACCAGAACCAGCCATGACGGTGGAGACCATGCCGGACCTGCTGCTTCAGCAGTTGCCGACACCAGACCAGCGCATCGGTGGCGCCCGGCTGTGTGGGCGGCTCCGGCCCGCATATGAACGATTTCATTGCGGTGGTTTGACCGATTTATCTGATCTTTTCTGAGTATGCCAAAATGTCTATAATCCGACGTGATTTGTCACACCAGTGCGATGGGTGGCGATCCAATACTGATGGGCTGATTGTCGGGAAGAAAACCGACAGTGGTATTGGTGTCACCCACCGCTCCAGATGCGGGTTGGGGGCGATTGATTTTCGCTGATCTGTGGCAGTTCGACGCCGTGGTGCCGCCCGTTGTCATAGTGGTGGATTCGTGGTTGATCGCAGGTGCCGTCCGAACCGGCCAGTCGCAGGGGCGAGTTCCGCCATCTATCGTCGGTGGTGTGGGACTGTCGTTGGACTGCTCGTCTCTCACCAGGCATAGCGGGGGCAGCTAGGATCCCGTGGCGTGTCGTTGACACCAGTACTATGCGAAAACCGCGGCATGGTCGCGTCCAGAACGATGAATGAAGGCTAAGAGATGCGGACTTCAGAGCCCCAGGTCGTTGTCGGCCTTGACGTTGGTGGGACCTGTATCAACGCGACCGCTATGGATGAAGCGGGGGTCTTCCTCGTCGACCGCATGGTGGAGATTCCAAGTTGCGTCAAGCAGGGACCGGAACCGGCCGTCTCGGCTCTGGCCGAAGCGATGGATCTGGTCCTCGAAATCACCGGGCGCCGCCGCTCCGAAGTCCGTGCCGTTGGTCTGGACACCCCAGGCCCTGCGAGCGCCGACGGGGTGATCTCGTCGAGGGGTGCGACAAACTTCTCCCAGGAGGCGTGGTGGGGTTTCGATTTCCGGGGGGCGCTGGAGAAGCGACTCGGGCTTCCGGTCGTGTACAACAATGATGCGAACGCCGCCGCGTTGTATGCCCACTACATGCACTTCGGCGACTTGGCCACCCGCCGGTCCTCCGTCTCGGCGATTGTCGGGACCGGGCTGGGAGGGGGCGTTGTCGAGGCGGGACGGGTGATTGGCGGGTCCGCCGGCATGGCTGGCGAGCTAGGGCACATTGTGCTTCCGATGGAGGGCCTTCTGGCCGAGGGGCAGCCGCTGCCGGCGTGCAACTGTGGGTTGAAGGGCGATGCGGAGAGTATCGCCTCCCTTTCCGGTATTGAGAACAACCTCCTGCCGTACTGGCTGACCAGGTATCCCGGGCATCCGCTCGGGGAGTTGGAGTCTGCTCACGCTGCTGCCAAGGCCGTCCGGGGCTTCGGCGAGCGGGGCGACGAGATGGCTCTGAAGATCTTCGAGCAGCAGGCCATCGCCCTGGGCAGGCTGTTTTCCATCGCTGCCATGTTCACCGATCCGGATACCTACTTCGTCGGCGGCGGGGTCGTCGAGGCCGAACCGCACTTCCGGGACTGGTTCCTGCAGAAGGTCCGGGAGAACACGGTGCTGCGTGACGAGCAGCGGCGGACGACCTCATTCGCACTGGTGCCGGACCTCGACATGGCCGGGGCTCGCGGCGCGGCCCTCGCGGCGATGGGGAGCGTCAGGCGTCAGGCCCAGGGCGCGTAGTCCACCCGCTGACAGTAGGTAGCTTTTCGACAGTGA
>JAFGOK010000707.1 GCA_016926535.1 Micromonosporaceae bacterium
CCGCTGCCAGCAGCCGCAGACGCACGGCTTCGGCCTCGGGTACACCGAGATCGCCGTAGAGCGTCAGTGCCTGCTGCCATTGCTGGCGCGCCACATCCGCGCGTCCGGCGGCCTCCTGCAACCGGGCGATCCGATCATGCGCACGAGCCTGCTGGAGCCGGTCTCCGGTCTCGATCGCGCAGGCCAACGCATCCTCATGGCAGGTCATCGCCTCCTCGGCCCGGCCAGCTGCCAGCAGGGTCTGGCCAAGGTTGTTCCGCGTCTCCGCTTCCATCCGCCGGTTGCCGGAACGTCGGTGGATGGCCAGGGCCCGCCGATGGTGGTCAACGGCCTCGTCGTACCGACCGAGTCGCTCGTAGATCAGCCCGAGGCTGTCCAGGACGAACCCCTCACCCTGTGGATACCCGACCTCGCGGGCCAGAGCGAGCGACCGTCGCAAGTAGTCAGCGGCCACCTCGGGATGGCCGAGGTGGTAGTGCGTCATGCCGATATTGCCGAGGACCAGCCCCTCGCTGATCCGGTCCCCGACGTGCCGATGGGCCTCAGCGACCTGTTCATAGAAGTCAAGTGCCCGGTCGTACCGCCCGAGGCCGCGCTCGATCTCGCCGAGGGCATTCAGGGCCTTCGTCTCACCGACCTGGTTCCCGGTTTCCCGGTGCAGCGCCAGCGCCTTCCGCGCGCACTCGATCGCCCGCTCGAAGTCGCCGCAGTGCCGGTAGGTCAAGGCGAGGTTCGTCAACGCCCGCGCATGGCAGACCTGATCGCCGATCTCAACAGCCGCTTCAACCGACCGGCGAAGGCAACTGATCGCCTGCTCGTGCTCGCCCCGGTGGAAATGGGCGGACGCCAGGTTGTTGAGCAGGGTCGCCTCGCCGTCACGATCACCGCTGGCGCTGGCGACGCGGCTCGCCGCGTAACACAGGGTGAGCAGCTCCTCATACGCCGCGACCGTATCGAGATGACGCCACACCAGGATGGCCAGCCACACGGTCTGCCGCGGCCAGCGGTCACCCGCGGCCAGCACGGTACTAATGACATTGGACTGCTCGGCATCGAGCCACGCCCGCGCCGCGTTCCGCCCGTCGATCGGCGGGGACAGCCGCGAACCCAGCGTCATCTCCGGCAGGTGTTCCCGGTCCGCCGGGTAGACGACCTCGACGCACCGCCGCGCCGCAGCCAGGTAGAACTCCATCAACCGGGTCATCACGTCGTCCCGGCCACCAGCACAGTCCTCGTCGCCTCGGCGCCCCTCCCTCTCGGCACAGCCCCGGCCGCTGGCCAGTTCGACGGCATATGCCCGGAGCAGGTCATGCATGGCGTACCGGCCGCTGGTCGCCGGCTGGATGAGATGGGCCCGGGCCAGCGTCCCCAGCAGATCACGAGCCTGGTGGACCTCGGCATCGAGCAGCACCGCGACGATGTACTCGTCCCAGTCGTGCCCGGGGAACCATCCCAGCAGGCAGAAGGCTCGGGCTGCCGCTGCGGGCAGATGGCGGTACGACCACGAGAACACCGCGCGCACGGCCGTCCGGGAATCCCCGCCTGCGGCGAGAACGTCCAATCGCCTGCGTTCGTCCCGCAACTCCTCCACCAGCTCGGAAAGGCTTGCCCCGGGCCGGGTCGTCGCGTACTCGGCAGCGATCCGCAGGGCGAGCGGCAGCCGCGCGCACCGCTGAGCGAGTCGTGCCGCCGCTGCGAGATCCGCCGCGACGCGATCGCCGATCAACCTGCCCAGCAGCGCGACCGCCTCGACCGTCGGCAGCATGTCAAGGTTGATGCGGTGCGCCCCTTCCCTTGCGACCAGCCCGGGAAGGCTGTCTCGGCTGGTCACCACCACCCGGCAGGAAGAGCCGCCGGGCAGGAGCGGGCGGGTCTGCTCGACCGAGCAGGCGTTGTCGAGGACGATCAGGAGTCGTTTCCCGGCGACGGCGCTGCGGAATCTCGCAGCACGGCCAGAGCAGTCCCGAGGAATGTCGCCGGGGCCAACGCCAAGATCCCGCAGGAAACCCGCCAGAGCATCGGTCGCCCGTACCGGCTGGTCTGGGTCGTACCCGCGAAGATCGATATAGAGCTGCCCGTCCGGAAACTCCCCGCGCACCCGGTGGGCCCAGCGCACGGCCAAGGCGGTCTTGCCGACCCCGGCCGTGCCAGCGATCACGGAAATCCCAACGAGGGCGGCATCATCCTGGGCCAGGAGCAGGCGGTCCAGGGCTGCCAGCTCCGGCTCCCGGCCAATGAAACCACGAACATCGGAGGGCAGCTGGGCAGGAACGATCGGGACATACCCGGATGACTCCGGCTCCTGGTCCGAACGGCGCCCGGTCTCCCCGGTCTCCCCGGTCTCCCCGGTCTCCTCCTGGCGCAGCAGCATCAGGTGGGTGCGCAGCAGGCTGGGAGACGGATCGAGGCCGGTCTCCTCGGCCAGCGAGCGGCGAAACCGGTCATACAGATCGAGGGCCTCCGCAGTCCGCCCGGCGGCGTGTGACGCCAGCATCGACAGCTCAACCAGCGATTGCCGATGCGGATGCTCCGCCATCAGCCCTGCGAGAGCCTCCAGCGCCTCTGCCGGCCGACCCGCCCGGATCATCGCAGCCGGCCACTCCTCCGAGGCCTGGTCACGCACCTCTTCCAGCTGCGCGAACACCCGCGAGCGCAGGTAGTCGGAGGCGACGCCGGCCATGGGCTTGCCCCGCCACAGGTCGAGGGCAGCCCGGAACAGCACCGCCCGCTTGTCACTGTCGGTCTCCGCCCGCGCCCGCTGGACCATCTCCCGGAAGGTATCGACGTCCAGTACCAGGTCCGGAATGCAGGCAGCGTAGCCGGACCCGACAGTCTGCAGCCATTCCTCGCCCCCAGAAGCGCGAAACGCGGCTCGCAGCCGCGACACCTGCGATTGGAGCAGGGCACGATAGCGGTCGGGAGGCTCACCGTCCCACAGAAGGTCGCCGAGGCGGTCCGTCGAGATAGCGCGGCCGTGCTCCAGCAGCAGCAGCCCGAGCAGAGCACGCTCCTGCCGTCTGCTGATCGCAACCTGCTGCCCGGCGACCTCGATCTCGACCGGGCCAAGCAGCCGCGCCGTGATCGACACCCTCGGCCTCCATGCTGGCCTTCGTCACATGGTGAAAGCAGAGAAGGCCAGTGGCTGAGAGGGTACCCCGGAGAGGGGACAGCGCGGGGTCCCTCGCCACGCAGAGCTGCCGTCACTGGTTGCCGCCCCGGGCCGACCCGCGACTGAACGCCCCGAACACGCCGCGTCGGGCACAAGGGGCGGCAACCAATGATTACCGCGGTGGCACCCGGACGCCCCCGTCTTTCGAATGGATGCCGCTTCACGCGGTCATGATTAGAGCAGAGCGACCTTGGCGAATCCTTGCCAACGAGGCATGCCCCAGAAGGAGGCAGGAGACGCGAAACCAGCGCCTCTGGCCTACCTGAACCGATTCATCACACTCTGCCGGTTCTGCCATGCGCCCCGGTTTTCCAGCGCCTGGCGAATTCGTTCCTGCTCGTGTTCCCGGCGTTCCGTCATATCTCGCATGGTCACGACAAAACCACGAACCAGGCGATCCCGCCGCAAGTCTCGTAAATGAACTTCGACCAGCACCCGGGTTCCGTCCGGCCGCCGAAGGTTCCATACCCCCCAGATCCCGTCGGGATGATCACACCCATCCGCCATCGTTCTGGCAGCAGCCACCAGGTTGTGATCAACAGGATGGACGAGGTCCAGCAGGCTGCCACACGCAGTGGACTCGACCCCGAGCACCGTTGCCAGCAAGGGGCTCACGTACCGGATCCTGAAGTCCTCATCGAGGACACACACG
>JAFGOK010000708.1 GCA_016926535.1 Micromonosporaceae bacterium
CGGCCAAGGCCCGCACCGACGCGATCCTCAAAGCGGCCGGGCTCACCCCGGACGGCAAGACCGACCCCGCCGAGCAGCTCAAGGCGGCGCTCGCCGAGCGGGACACCGCAGCCGCAGCCGCCCGGCAGACCGCCGTCGAGCTGACCGTGTACCGGACCGCCGGCAAGGCCGGCGCCGACCCGGACGCCCTGCTCGACTCCCGCACCTTCCTGACCGCCGTCGCCGAGCTGGACCCGGCCGGCGCCGACTTCGCCGACAAGGTCACCGACGCGATCAAGACGGCGGTCAAGACCAACCCGAAACTCGCCGCCGCCACGGCCCCGGCTGGTCAAGGACCAGCCAAACAGGGAGCCGACATCACCGGCGGCGGATCAACCAAACAACGCCCCGCGGGGCTCGGTGCCGCCATCGCGGCACGGATGCAACGCACCTGACCCAAGGAGACAGCCACCATGGCTATCACTCTCGCCCAGGCGCAGGTGAACACGCAGGATGACATCGACTTTGCGGTGATCGACAACCTGCGGCGTTACTCCTGGCTCCTGGACCGCATCGTCTTCGACGATGTCGTCAACCCCACCGGCGGCGCGACCCTCACCTACGGATACACCAGGTTGACCACACCGCGCACCGCCGCGTTCCGTGCGATCAACACCGAGTACACGGCGTCCCAGGCGGTCCGCACCCGCTACGACGTGGACCTCGTCCCACATGGCGGCGCGTTCACCGTCGACCGGGTGTTGGCCAACCTCGGCCAGGCGCAGACCAACGAGGTCACCTTCCAGATGCAGCAGCTCCTCACCGCCACCCAGCAGAAATGGCAGGAAGAGCTGGTCAACGGCGATACGGCGGTGGACGCCAACGGCTTCGACGGGCTTGACAAGAGCCTCACCGGCACGGCCACCGAGTACGACCCGCTGGACAACGGCACCGCCGCCGGATACCTCAACTGGACCGCAGCCACGATCATCACGCAGGCGCTGGCCATGGCGGCCCTGGACCAGCTCGACGCGATGCTGTCGCTGATCGTGCCCAGCAAGACCGGCGGGGGCGACCTCGGGGCGCCGGGAGCGGTGCCGGCCGGGGAGAAGGCGATCCTCGGCAACACCAAGAGCATCGCCCGGATCCGGGCCCTGGCCCGCTGGGCTGGCGCGTACACCGCCGACAAGGACGAGCTTGGCCGCCGTATCGAACGATACGGGGACTGGGCGCTGGTCGACATCGGCGACGGCATGATGGGGGCCACGCCGATCATCCCGATCTACTCGGCGGACGCCGACGGGGCGGGCGCTGGTGGTGTGATCACCGGCATGACCGACATCTACGCCGTGTCGTTCGGCCTCGACGCACTGCACGGCGCATCGGTCGCAGGCAAGCCCCTGGTTGAGACGTATATGCCTGATTTCACCACCCCGGGTGCGGTCAAGTCCGGGGAGATCGAGTTCGGACCGTCCGCGATGGTACTCAAGAGCACCAAGAGCTGCGGGGTGCTCAGGAAGATCAAGGTGCAGTGATGGCCCGATACCGGATCACCACACCGGTGGTCGACTACACCGGCCTGGTCGCTGATGTGGCATTCGCCCACGGGGCAGCCGAGGCCGACCTCACCGCTTCACAGGTCGCGTACTTCAGCCGGCACGGCTACCGGATGCGGCCCGCCGAGGCTCCACAGCCGGCCACGGACACGGAACCGGCCCCGGAGCGGCCGGCGAAGTCCGCGTCCAAGGCCATCTGGGTCTCCTACTGGGTGGCCCTGGGCGGCGACCAGGCCGCGGCCGAGGCGCTCACCCGTGACCAGCTCGCCGACCTGACCACCGCACCAACCAGCAGCGAGGGAGACAAGCAGTGACCGTCCATGGCGCCTACACGGGGATCCTCCGCGACGGCCTGCAGACCGTCTTCGACCAGCACGCCGAACGCTTCCCCGGCATCGACGTGTCCACGGACTTCTACCGGGCGAACATGTCCCGGCTGCAGGCCGTGTCCAACGCCACGGTGCTCACCACGCAGGTGATGTCCAGCGTGCCGCTGTACCTGCGCGCTGGTGAGACCGTCACCAGCCTCACATTCGCGTCCGCGACGACCGCGGCGGGCACCCCAACGAACTGGTGGTTTGCGCTGTACGACCCGAGCGGGAATCTGCTGGGGCAGACAGCGGACCAGGCAACCGCGGCGTGGGCTGCGAACACCGCCAAGACCCTCGACCTGGCCACACCGGTCGTCGTCACCGCGGCCGGCTGGCACCGTGCCGCGTGCATGGTCAAGGCCACCACACCGCCCACCCTGGCCGGGGTGGCACTTCACAACGCGGTCGAAGCAGCGGCGATCATCACCGGGGAGCTGCCCCTGTCGGCCACGTCGGGCAGCGCGTTGACGGACACCGCCCCGGATCCGATCGGCACGCTGACCGCGATCGCAGGCGTGCCCCTGTGCATCGCAACCTGACCCTGCCCGTATGCCGTGGGTGGGGTGGTTGGAGGGGCCACCCCACCCGCACCACGACCCTGAAAGAGAGGCGACATGTCGCTCGCACTCACCAGCAAGCTCAGCGTCGCGCTGCTGACCCAGCTGACCAACCCGTTGGACAACTCGACGCCCGCGGACAATCTTGACCTGTCCAAGGTGATCCGGCTGGCCAGTGGAACAACTGCGGATCACGCGGATCGGGAGTTCCACGACACCCGCACCCTGGCCACCGGGGCGACCGAGGATCTCGACCTCGCTGGGGTGCTCACCGATCCGCTCGGCAACACGCTCACCTTCGCCACGATCAAGGGCATCCTGGTTATCGCCGATACGGCGAACACCACCAGCCTGACCTTCGGCAACGGGTCGAACCCCTGGATCGGCCCGTGGGGGGCGACCGGCACCGAGGAGGTCAAGCCGGGCGGCATGTACCACAACATCGCCCCAGGGACCGGCTGGGCGGTCACACCTGCCACTGGGGACGTCCTGAAGGTGGCCAACGCCGCTGGCGCGTCTGCCACCTACAAGATCGCCCTCATCGGCACCTCGGCGTAGGCCATGGCGGTCTACGCCACCACGGCGGATCTCGGCCAGGAGCTGCTCACCCGGATCACGGCGGATCCGGACCGGCTCCTGGCCGTCGCCAGCAGGGATGTCGACACCGCACTGCTGTGCGCGGTGTACGACGTCGACGACGTGACCGGCCTGCCCACTGATGCCGATGTGCTGACGGCGCTCACCGCGGCGACCGTGGAGCAGGTGTACGGCTACGTGGAGGCCGGGGACCAGCGCGCCACCGGGGCGGGCCAACCGCAGTCCTTCAGCATCGGCAGTCTCAGCGTCCAGCGCGGGCAGCAGGCCACCGGGCCGGCGAAGGTGGGCGACCTGTACCGGGGAGCGTGGCTGGTGCTCCAGCAGGCCGGGCTCACCGGCTACGGGCCGGGTGACGCCTGATGACCTGGGGGGACTTCTGCGCGCAGTGCCTGCCAGAGGCTCACACGGTCACCGTGGAGGCCTACCGCGGCTCAGGCCCGGTTGGCGACATCTACGACCAGGCGCAGCAGGTGCAGCCCTGCTTCTGCGACGACAAGCGCAAGCTCGTGCGCGACGCCCAAGGCGATCAGGTCGTCAGTGAGTCCACGGTGTACGCGCCACTGGAGACGACCGCACCAGCAGGCTCCCGGATCACCCTCCCGTCCGGACGAACCACCACCGTCATTACTGCGGCCCGGCGCACCGCATGCGGATGGGCGCTACCCGAACACCTGGAAATCGCCTGCCAGTGAGAGAAGGTGCACCGTGACGCTGTCCTACTCGATGACCTGGAACGGCGACACGATCGCCGAGGCCCTGCGTGAGGCCGCCGCGCGGGGCACCGTGTTGGCGGCCGAGCACCTGCTCCAGGTTTCCCGCACGCTGTGTCCGCACGAGGAGGGCATGCTGGAGGACACCTCCGAGGTCACGTCGGATCCGGACAAGCTCCAGGCGTGCGTCTCCTACACCCAGCCCTACGCCGTCCGGCAGCACGAAGAGCTGGACTGGCACCACGACAAGGACCGTCAGGCCAAGTACCTGGAGCAGCCGGCGAACACCGAGCGCGACACCATGCAGGAGAAGATCGCCAAGCAGATCCGGCAGGCCCTCCAGTGAGCGGCTGGACCACCTCGCTGCTCACCGGCCTGGCGCAGTACCTGCATGACGCTGGCGTCGGCGTGTGGCATCCGCCGGAGTCCGGCGAGCCGTACGAGGCGACCGACACGGCGATCGTCCTCGGTGCGATGCCGCAGGAGCCTGAGCGGGTCATCCTGCTCGCCTCCTACC
>JAFGOK010000709.1 GCA_016926535.1 Micromonosporaceae bacterium
CGACGAGTCAACCGCGTCCTCACCCTGTTCGGACTCATGACAGAAAGACGCGAAACAGTCATAAGTCAAACGTGACGGGGCCGTGGTGTAGACCCGCAGCAGCTTGGTGCCGTTGTTGATCGCCACCGGGTCCAGCCCGGTCGGGTCGTTGCCCGCAGTCGGCGTGCCGATTCCCGCGGAGAACGACGCGACGTAGCCGAACGCCCCCGGGTACTGCTTGAGTACCGCGAACGTCTGGAAACCACCCATCGACAGGCCGGCGATGGCCCGCTGGGCCGGGTCGCTGGAGATGTTGTACCTGGCACTCGTCGCCGGGCCGAGGTTCTCGAGCAGTTCCTTGGGATAGTCGGAGACGTTGCCGTTGCCCATCACGACCACCATCGGTACGAGCTCGCCGTCGAGGAACTCGTTGTCGAGGATCTGCTTGGCGCGCCCCATCTCGAGCCAGTCGGTGGAGTTCTGGCCGCCGCCGTGCTGCAGGTAGAACACCGGGTACGGGGTGGCTCGTTTCGCGTCGTAGCCGGGTGGCAGCCAGACGTTCGCGGTGCGTTTACCGCCGGCGACGGCGCTGTCATAGGTGAGCGTCTCGACGCTGCCACCGCGCCCAGCGGGAGCGTCGGCGAGCAGCCGCGACCGTTCACCGGGGACCAGGAACGTGCTCCAGGTCGGTTCCGTGGTGATGCTCGTCGGGTTTGAGGGGTCCTTCTTCGATGCCAGGTCGACGATGAACTTGTAGTAGTAGAACCACGGCTTGAGCGGTCCGACGGTCGCCCGCCACCGGTCGCCGTCGCTGGTCATGTGCACGTTGACCCAGCTGCCGCCCGGCGCCCAGTTGCCCCAGAGCGTGACGTGCTGGGCCGTCGCGTACTCGGTGGAGGTTTCGACGGTGGCGAACGTGTTCCCGTTGGCGTCCTTGGCCAACCACGGCGTCGGGGCGGTCCCCGCCGCCGGCAGCTCGAACTCGTGGCGCAGCGGCGCGTGCCCCGGGCTGGGCCGGTGGTCTGGTGCCGTACGGAACAGCCGAGGCGCGAAGTCGGCCAGGTTCTCCTGCCACGCGTTCCAGTTGTGGCCGGCGTCCGGGTTCACTCCGTCGAAGTCGTACTCCACGCTGGCCCGGTCGAGCGTGCGCATGAACCGGCAGGTGGGGTTGTATGCCGGGTCGGTGGCGTTCCCGGTGTACAGGCGCAGCAGCTCGGTGCCCGCGTTGATTGCCCTGGCGTTCAGCCGGAGGCCCTCGTCGGAGGGAACCCCGGCGAACGACCCGACGTAACCGAACTTGCCCGGATGGGTGAGTACGGTGCTCAGCGCCTGAGCGCCGGCCGCCGAGGTGCCGGCGAGCGCCTGGCGCTTGGGGTCGTGCGCCACGTTGAAGTTGCGGCGGGTCGTCGCGATGATCTTCTCTAGCTCGCCCCGGCCGTCCGGTCCCGTCCCGGCGTTGCCGATTACGACGACCATCGGCTCCAGCCGGCGCTGGACCGCAAGGTTGTCCAGGATCTGCCTGGCGCGTCCGAGTTCCAGCCAGTCGGTGGAGGCCGCGCCTTCACCCGGCTGCAGGTACAGCACTGGGTACGGCTTCTTGCGGCGAGCGTCGTACCCCGGCGGTGTCCACACCGCGGCTGACCGCTGCTGCGTGGCGACCTCGCCGGCGTAGGTGACGGTCTCGACCGCCCCGCCCTGCCCCTGCGGCACGTTGGCGAGCAGTCGCGTCGAGTCGCCGGGGACCAGGAACGTACTCCAGGTCGGATCCGAGGTGACCGCCGTCGGATTCGTCGGATCCTTCATGATCTTGGTGTCGTCGCCCCTGAACCGGTAGTAGTACAGCCCTGGCTGCAACGGGCCGATCACCGAGGTCCAGGCTCTGTCGGACCGCGACAGGCCGAGCTCGGAAAGGCTGAACGACGGGCCGAAGTTGGCCTCGACGACGACCCCCGCGACATTGCCCATCGTGCTCTGAACGTCGCTGGTGGGAACGGCGAACGACGCGAAGCCGTCGGCAACGGTGATCCAGGGGGTTGTTTCCGCCGTGCCCTCCGTCGCCGACACCGGCTGCGTCGTGGCCGAGGCTGCCACAAATCCCATGGCGGTGGCGGCGAGTACCGTCAGTCGCCGTCGCCAGATGCTAGATCGACGGGTTCGCTGCTGGTAACGAGAAGTAGACGTCATTGAATCCACTTTCTGTCTGTCGAGTGGAAACTTGCATTCGGTCGTGCAAATCAAAGTATTGGGAGCTGAGACGTGAGGGAGTGCGGACATGGGGGAGCGGAAAGGTGTCGAAACGATTGGATCAGAAACGAATGAGGGCGGTCGAAACGATTTGATCGGTCGGAGTGAGTGGGGCAGTCGAAACGAATGAGTCCGGTTGAAGAAATGTTACCGGGAACATTGTCATCGTCAAGCCGTCCGGTGACCCCATTCGCTGGGTGACGCCGGCATCGTGGGCAGTCGTTCGTCCGGACTGGTCACAGGGCGAAGTGGTGCACACGGCGGTGAAGGTTACGCATATCGGATGTCCGGATGTGATCGCTAACAGTGGTGAATTAGCACGTTTTGCAGATGTTGCCATTCGGCGGACTGCCGCACATTTCCAGCTCGGCCGCCTCATGGCTCTGCTGCTGCCCCGAGTCATTACATGATTCGCTTGACATTGACACACGTCAAGTCGTACGTTCGCGTCGGCTTTCGTGGTGATTGCCCGCCTCCGGCCGGTGTGCGGGCCGACGGAGCGGAGACGGTGAATGCGCTGGCCTACCCGACAGGCATGTTTCCAGCAAACGGCTTTCTTGCGGTCACGGTCGGCCTGGCGATCACGCCGGACGCCGCACTGGCGGTCGGTGACGGCGATCGTCGCGACGGCGACCCTGGCCGCGGTCTCGGCAGTGGTCGTGGCTCCGGTCGGCGGCCTCGCGGGACCGGTCGCCGGCGCCCAGGTCCTCGGCGACACCGACCACCCGATCTATCTGGACAGGGCGTACAGCCCCGAGGAGCGCGCCGTCGACCTCGTCTCGCGGATGACCGTCGAGGAGAAGGCGTCGCAGATGAACAGCAGCCAGTCGGCGGCCATCGGGCGGCTCGGGATCGAGGCGTACGGCTGGTGGAACGAGTCGGCGCACGGCCCGGCCGGCGCGGGCACCGTGCACAACCAGAACCCGCCGCCGTACGTGAACACGATGTCGTACCCGGTCGACCTGGCGCTCGGGTCGACCTGGAATCCGGAACTGATGTACCGCGAGGCCGCGCTCATCTCCGACGAGGACCGCGAGGTGGTCCGCAACAACACCCTCGACCTGAACTTCTACTCGCCGACGGTCAACCTCGCCCGCGACCCGCGCTGGGGTCGCAATGACGAGGCGTTCAGCGAGGATCCGCTGCTCACCGCCGCTGTGTCTGAGCAGTTTGTGAACGGCATGGAGGGTAAGGACACCCGCGGTCGCCCGCTGCCCGGCAGCGGTGGGTACCTCAAGGTCTCGACCACGCTCAAGCACTACGCCGCGAACAACAGTGAGGTGAACCGGCGCGACGGATCGTCGGACATGGACGAGCGTACGCTGCGCGAGTACTACACAGCCCCGTTCCGTGACGTGATCCGCCAAAGCCAGCCAAACTCGCTGATGACCGCGTACAACGAGGTGAACGGCGTGCCGGTGTCCGCGAGCGGCTACCTGCTGAACACCCTCGCGCGGCAGACGTTCGGGTTCGAGGGTTTCGTCACGTCCGACTGCGACGCCATCCGCGAGATCCAGAACGGCCACAGGTGGCAGCCACCGGGGTATCCGCACCCGCTCGACCAGTACGAGCGGCACGCGTTCGCCAACGCCGCCGGCGTCGACCTCGACTGCCAGATGGGCTACCACGACGAGTACAACTACGCGAACACCATCCCGACGGCGCTCGGCCGGCACATCGTGACGCCCGAGGGCGTGTACACGGAGAACACCGTGGACGCGGCCGTGACCCGGCTGTTCACCACCAGGATCCGGCTCGGGGAGTTCGACGCGGAGGACAGCGTGCCGTGGGTGGCGGCGGCGCGGGCCCGGGTGGCGAAGGGCAGTTGGGTCAACAGTGACGCCAACAAGGCCGTCACGCAGACCCCGCAGCGGCTGGCCATGGCGCGCAAGATCGCCGGTGAGAGCCTCGTGCTGCTCAAGAACGCCGACACCACGCGCCGCGACGGCACCCGCGGGTCACTACTGCCGCTGCGGGTCCCGGCCTCCGGGCCGTACCGGGTAGCCGTCGTCGGCTGGTATGCGAACCCGTCGTACATGTACATGGGCGGGTACACCAGCTGGCAAGCCTCCTACGGGGTCGCCAACCAGGTGAACGGGTACAAGGGCATCGCGGCCGCAGTGCGCGCCGCGAACCCTGACGCCGTGGTCGACTACCTGCCCGGGGTCACCCCGAGCACGCTGGCCCAGGTCGACGCGGCCTCGGTCGAGGCGGCAGCCAACTACGACGCGGTGATCGTGTACGCCGGCACCGACTTCAGTACCGCCCGCGAGGACGTCGACCGCTCCACCCTGGCGCTGCCGGGCGCGCAGGCGCAGATGATCAGCCAGATCGCCGCCCGCAACCCGAATACCGTGGTGTACCTGGAGACCATCGGGCAGGTCGACGTGACCAGCTTCGAGCCAGGCGTCGCCGCCTTGCTGTGGAGCGCGCCCAACGGCCTGCGCAAGGGTGAGGCCCTGGCCGACGTGCTGTTCGGCGCGGTGAACCCGAACGGTCGGCTGCCGTTCACCTGGTACCGCGACGAGGCGCAGCTGCCGCCCATCACCGACTACGCCATCCGTCCCAGCGGGAACAACCTCGGCCGCACGTACATGTACTTCCGCGGCGACGTGTCGTATCCGTTCGGGTTCGGGCTTGGGTACACGGCGTTCCAGTACTCGCACCTGACAGTCGATCACTGGCGGGTCGACGCGAACGGCACCGTGCGGGTGAGCGTCGACGTCACAAATACCGGCAAGGAGGCCGGATCCGAGGTCGCCCAGCTCTATGTGGACACCCCGGACGCCCCGGCCGCGCTGCAACGTCCGATCAAGCGGCTGCGCGGATTCGAGAAGATCACCCTGCAACCGAGGCAGACCCGGCGGGTGACGTTCCCGGTGCGCGTGGCCGACCTCGCGTTCTTCGACGAGCAGGCCGGTCGTTTCGCGGTCGACCCCGGCCGGTACGGCTTCGCGGTCGGCGGGTCCAGCGCGGATGCTGACCTGCGGGCGCGGAGCACGCTGCAGGTCACCGGCACGTTACGGCAGGTTCCGGTCATGGTCACGGCGTCACCGCGGACGGTGGACGACTCGGCCGCTGGCGTGGACCGGCGGGTGCTGTTCCCGATCGGGGCCGTCATCGATCCTCAGCTCACGGTCGCTATGAACGACGACACCAGGTACGGGCATCTCGTGGCCGGATCCGATGTGCCGCTGCCAGCGGGTACCAGCATCAGTTACCGCAGCAATCGGCCCGGTGTGGTGGCAGTCGGGCGTGGCGGGATACTCCGCGCCGCCGGCTCCGGTGTCGCCACCATCACGGTGACCGTCCGGTACCGGGAGGTCACGGTCAAGAAGTCGTTCCCGGTCGGAGTCCCGATGAGTTCAGGGAGTACTTCTTCATAGTCCTATCAATTGGCCGTGGCGATGGCTTCGATGGCTGAGGGCTGGGCGCCCTCGGCGGCGATCACGGTTTCGAGGATTTCGCGGGCGGCGCGGGCGTGCCGGTCGTAGATGGTGCGGTCGAGGCGGGCGTCCTCGTCAACGGGCAGGATTTGGTGGGTGACCCCGTCGTGCCCGAGGTGCCGGATCTTGAGCGACCCGTCGTCGTGACGGTGGGTGATTGTCCAGGCGTCGCCGTTGCGGTCCCAGTCGCGGCCCCGGTTGCAGGTCATGGTGCGGCGGTTGTCGCGGGTAACGATCCAGTCGGCGCGTCCGGCGAGGTTCCCGTCGTGCAGGCTGACGCCGTCGGCTTCGACGTGACCGGCGGCGACCCGGTTGGCCCGCGCCCGCGCGGTGAGGGCGGTTACCTCGGCACTGGTGGAGGCGACCATCAGGCTGCGGAGACCTGCGTGCATGTCGGTCTGCCAGTCGGTGTACGCCAGCTGGAAGAACGCGTCGCGCGGCGGTGCGGTGTTCGTGGACGAACTTGTGGACGTTCTCCGCTGGTACCCCGAGATCCTGGGCGAGGACGTGCTGGTAGGCGCGCATCGTCGTGGTCTTGCAGGCCCCGGCCGGGCCGAGGCCGACGGTGATCAGGTGGGGGTCGGTGACGAACGCGATCACCATGGCCCGCTGTCCGGCATCGAGCCTGGTGCCGGTGGTGGTCTCGAACCGGTTGATCAACTTCGCTACCAGCGCCTCCGGCAGGCAGGTGGTGACCGGTGTCCGGGCGGCTTTCACGAGCCGGGCTTCGGCGTCCAGCCGCGCCTGGCTGGTGTAGCGGTCGGCGCCGTGTTCGACGAACACCGACACCCCGTCGGGGCGGTGCGAGCGGCCGGATCTGCGGCCTGGATACCGGCGGGTAGGACGTCTCGCGGGGGTTCACGCAGCAGGCGTTCGGCCTCGGCGCGCAGGTTCCATACCGTCCAGGTGGAGCGCGCCACCTCACCGGGAGATCGGGTACAGCCAGCAGATCGTGACGACGAACGGCTACCGCCTGCACCGGACGCTTGACAC
>JAFGOK010000710.1 GCA_016926535.1 Micromonosporaceae bacterium
CCGTCCAGCGGCTACTCGACCCGGAGCACGCGCCGTCCGCCAGTGAGCTCTCCGCCGCACTCCGCGCAATACTGGCGTCCACAGAGCTCTCAATGACCGGCTCCAAGGGATCAGCGGTCGTGGGCCACGAGTGAGCGCATCCGGGGCGGGCGGACCCCTCGGGTGGATCGTCTGTCACGGAGTGGTTCATCCACTGTGGCGACTGTTGTGTCCTGGTATGTGGCTTTATGTCTGGTCGGTTGGGGATGGGTAGAGATCCCCGAAGGGTTCTTTTCGTGAGAGTGGGTAAGAAAATGGTCCGGGCGTCGACTGTTTTCTTACCCCTAACGATGATCGCGGGAATCGAAACGACCGTTTTGCCGCCTATGTCATGGCTCTTAAGGCCAACTGGATGTCCCTTGTGGGCAGTATTCCAGGTCTCAGACGGGGGGCAACGGTGACCGCGCGGCGTTCAGCAGCTCCCAGATGGCGCGGACCCGCTGGTACATCGGAACGCGGCAGTGGGTCGGATCATCGGTATCCCAGGCCTCCGGTGCTCCGAACCAGTAACCCGTCGTGTCCTCGGCCCAGGTGGTCCGCCAGAGGTCGTGCCCGAGCCGCAGCCCGTACCCTTCGAGCTCGCGATCCCGCACTCGCCTGCCCCAGTGCACCATGGTGGCGGCCAGCACGTAGCTGACGCCGAGCCACACCTCCCGCTCGTGGCGGTACTCGCTCAGACCGGCGCTCTCGGTCCCGTCCGGCCGGCGGAGGTTGGCCGCACCGACGTTCCCGACCCCGTCGCCGTCGGTGTCCAGCAGGGGGCACACCAGCAGCTCCCAGCAGCGGCGCAGGTGGGAGACGATCCGGTCGCTCTGGAAGACCGGATCGAGGCCGGTAGTGTCGACGTAGCGTTCCCCGAGCAGCGCATCGGCCATCAGGTCCGGGACGTCGGCGTTGTAGCGGTAGTAGCCGCGATCCGGATCCCACAGTTGCCGCTCGGCCTGGGGGCCGGCCTTCGCGAGTACCTCCCGCGCCTGCTGGGCGACGGTCTGGTCGCCGCGCGCGGTGGCCATCGCGACCAGGGCCCGGAGCGCCCCCAGCCACAGCACGGCGTTGAACAGCTGGTTGCCCCGGTACTCCGAGCTTTTCATCTCCGGCAGGCCGTCGCCGTCGCGATCGAGGCGCCGCTGGTAGTGGAAGGTCCGCACCACGGCGGGCCAGACCTGGTCAAGGAACACGTCGTCCCCGGTCGCGACCCACAGGGCGTGCACCTGCTGGATGAACTTGGGAGAGAACTCCGACCAGGGCGTCGTCCGCCGGTCCGCCCCCTCCTCGGCGAAGGGATAGCTGGTGGCGTAAGCGTCATAATCGAACCACGGGTCACCGGAGGGAGACCCGGCGTCGTGCGGAAGGCTGCCGTCCGGCGTGTCCAGAGCAACGTCCGCGAATCCCAGCAGGACGTCGCGCTCGATGCTCGGCCACAGGTCGCGGTAGCAGGCGGCGACGTGGTGGCGGACGTCGAAGGTTTCGGCGTACGGGTACTGCGGCGTCTCCAGCACGAAGTGCAGATGCTGGCTGGGCCGGGCGCCGAAGCGCTTGGGCTGGCCGAGGCATCCGTTTTCCCAGAACGAGCCCCCGAACGTGGTGAAATAGAGCTCGTTGAGCGCTCCCTGCTTGAGCCAGTCCGGCACGGTCGGGTCTTCGGTGATCGACGAGGTCCAGGCCTCAAGCTGGCTGAGCCAGCGGGGCCAGGCGCTGAGCGCTGCCGCGGCACGCACGACCGCCCGCCCGGGGTCGGCAACGGCGTGCTCGGCGTACCTGCGCAGCCATCGGGTACCGTGTCCGAACTCGACGGTCGGAAACTCCCAGGCCAGGATAAAGGGGACGATGGCGGTCTCACCGGGCGCGAGTTCAACCTCGACCGCGATCGCGGCCGCGGGCAGGGCGCCCGTCACGCCGGACTCCGCCGGATCCAGGCGCCCGTCCGCTGCGAAGTCGCGCCAGATCGCACGACCGTCCCCTGCCCCATCCCAGTTGGGGACCGCGGAGGTCGTACCGGGGGCGGCCGTACCGGGGGCGGTCCGGGTGGCGATCACCCAGGCGGTCCCCGCTGTCTCGGCGGGATTGGCCTCCTGGCTCGCCGACAGGACTACGGCGGTCATCGCGTCTCCGGCCCCGGCGACCAGCCCAGTGACCAGTTCGTTGGTCAGCCCGGCTCTCTGGCGTACCAGGGGATCGAGGCAGTCCTGGCCAGAATCGGTGTAGGGGGCGTTGGGGAAGGTAAACATGCCCGAGACCCGGGCGGCGATCGTTTGGCGATTGTGGACACGTAACAGAAAGACCGCGACAGGCAGGGCGCTGGCCTCGTCGTCGCAGGGGATGACTGGGCTGAAAAACCGCAGGGAGACCGCGGTGGCGAAGGCGTCGAACCGGCACCATCCCTGCGGGAAGAGGGCAGCGTACTCGCCGTCCCCGACGGTGAGGCGGGGCCAGGCGGGCAGAACGTCCTCTGTGGCCAGGGTACGAGCGGTCACCGGCCCGTCTCCGACCTGCTCCCGGACGTGGAAGGCCGCCTGGGAAAGAAAGCGCTCCTCGAACCGCCCGGGTTTCAGATGCCACGGACCGAAGGATCCGCACAGGTTGAACATGGCGTTGCCGGCCCCGATGCCCCCGAGGGGGACGCCCCGCTTGGTCCGGTCAGGGCTGGTCGGTCCAGTGTGGTACTCCCGGACGTGCGAGGCCGCCACCGGCCGGTCGCCCAGCGGCCGCCGCCACGCGCAGCGCGGAACGGGCCAGAAGCCGGCGGCTTCGGCTTGAGCTTCGGCACCCTCGGCGCCGACATCATGGGACATCCTGGTCACCTCCGGGAATCGGGGAGCGTCGCCGACGAGTCCCGGACCACGAGGTCCCCCGGGAGTGCGACTGGGTCGGGGCAGTGGCCGTCGAGGAGCTTGAGCACCTGTTCCGCGGCGGCGTACCCGAGATCCCACAGGGGTTGCCGCACGGTCGTCAGGGCCGGCACGGTTGCCCTGGCCACGTCGACGTCGTCGAAGCCAACGATCGACAGGTCGGCGGGGATCGCCAGGCCGAGGCTGGCCGCGTGCCGGAGGGCGCCCGCGGCGACATAGTCGTCGGCCGCGAGGATGGCCGTCGGCCTGGGAGTATCGGCGGCAGCCGCCGCTCCCAGCAGCGTGCGCAGGCCGGTCTCGCCGCCCGCGATCGTGAACGGCACCCGGTGGACCCAGGGGGCCGGCACGCGTAGGCCGAGGGCTGCCGCGGCCCGGTAGAAGGCCTCCAGCCGGGCGTCGGCGTCGTTGTGGCCGGCTGGCCCGGCGAGGTAGCCGATCCGCTCGTGGCCGAGGCCAGCCAGGTGCCCGACCAGCTGGGTGATGCCGCCGGCCTGGTCGGCGGTGACCCCGGGGGCAGGGCCTCCTGCGGCCCGCGCGTTGACGGGGACGACGGGAGTGCCCAGATCGGCCAGCGTCCTGGCGAATCCGTCGTGGCCGGACCATTGAGGAATAACGATGAATCCGGCGGGGCTGCCGGAGGCCGCGACGGTCGCCAGCCGCTCGGTCAGGTCGGCGGCGGAGCCGGAGACCGCGCTGA
>JAFGOK010000160.1 GCA_016926535.1 Micromonosporaceae bacterium
AGCGGCGGCCCCCTGCTCCATGGCCGCGATCCACTGGCCGCACCGCGCAAGCCCATCGCCATACCACGGATTGGGCCACCGGGCGACAGAACCGGCAGCGACGACGCAGCCATCACTCCCGACAACCCGCAGCGCCTCGTCACACAGCACGCCGTCCAGGGTGTCGAACCCCGCTCCGGCAAGCCAGTCCGTGTCCGGTCGCTGGCCGCACGCCAACACGACCAGATCAGCGTCCACGTGTTCATGATCCCGAATCGCCACGGATGCATTGTCCTCGGCAAGCCCGCTGGATTCGGAGAGTCCGCTGGATTCGGAGAGTCCGCTGGATTCGGAGAGTCCGCTGGATTCCGGGGACACGCCGTCGGCGTCGCGACCGGCGTGACCGTCGCCCGGGGCCAGGCGCAGCCGGAACCGCCCCCGCCTTCGCCCGATGTCCACCACGGACCCGCCGAGGATCAGTTCCATCCCCGATTCTCGATGCTCTGTCGTCACCAGGGCGCCCAACCGCTCGCCAGCGACCCGGTACAGCAGGGTCGGATGGGGGTCGATGAGCACCGCCTGCCTGCCAGCGGTCGTGACACCGCAGGCCAGCTCGCATCCGGTCAGTCCTCCCCCGATGATCGCCACCCGGCGGGAGCCGCGGAGGGACTTCCGGAGGGACTTCCGGAGGGCTGCCGCGTCGTTGAGCGTCCGCAGCTGGTGGATGCCAGGCTCGTCAACCGGCAGTCCTTCGGGAACTATCGCCCGGGTTCCGGTGGCGATGACCAGGCCGTCGTACTCGTAGCGCGTGCCGGAGGAACCGGTGACAACGTGATCATCCGGATCGAGCTCGACGGCACGCTCCCCCAGGTGCCACTGGGCGCCCCCCGTCGGCACCAGCGCGGCCTCGGCTGGACGCTGCCGGCCATCGATGATGCCCTTCGAGCAGGCGGTACGGTCGTACGGTCCGGACGGCTCCCCGCACAGCACGGTGATGCTCCCCGCGAATCCCAGCGCCCTGATCTCCTCGATGGCCGCGATGGCGGCGGGGCCGCCTCCGGCAACAACGATCTTCGATGACCGGCGATCGGCCAGCCGGCTGACAGCTCTACGAGACGACATGCTCTTCGTTCCCCCCCTCGGTCTGCTGCTTCGCCTGCTGAGGATCGTCCTCTTCCAGCACCGGGTATGCCTTCACGACCCGGCCAGCCTGCTTGCTGAGCAGGATCGCCCGCGTCGGGCACGCTCTTGCCGCCTTGATCGCCGCCTCGATCTGATCTGCCCGTACCGTCGACGCGTACTCCAAGCGACCGTTCTCCCGGAGCTCGAACAGGTGCGGCGCCTCATGCTGGCAGAACCCGAAGTGGACACACCGCGTCGTGTCGACATAGACGGACACCCGCTTGCCCCATCGGCGGGAACCGGCCACGTCCCGAAGTCGGACCGGCAGATGTGAAAACCAGCCGGCCGTCGCGAGCCCCAGCACGACCGTACCAACGCCGATCGCGATCACAGGTCCGAGTACCAGCGCCGGATACCTGCCGACGCCCATGACGAATATGTGGCCGAGAATCAGCGCAAAGGCGAGATAGGCCAGCCGATGGATCATCCGCCACTTGTGGTAACCGATAACTCTGCGCAGCGCTACCGATCCAGCGACCACCACCGTCAATTCCATCCCCACGACGCCGAGCCCCACCCCGAATGCGTCGTCGCGGTGCGTAAACGGAATCAGTACATCAACAACACGGGTGGCGCCGGACGGAATCGCGAGCTGGGCCAACCCGTGCACGACGGCCAGCATGAGTCCACACGCGACGGCTGTTCGGTGCAGTGCCGCCAGGGTGGCCGGACGCACCCGGTCGACGGCCCACCCGTCCCGGAGCACCATGCCAAGTACCAGGCCGAGCCACAGCATCGCGAGCGCGAAAAAGCCGACAGCCGTAGCCACCAGGTGTACACCGTGTTGCGGATTTCCCATGTCCTGTGCCTTCCGCGGACCGTTTGGATTGCCCGCCGATAACGATCTCACGCGTCACGGAATCATCGGTACAGAGGCATAAGCGACTTCTAAGGTTGGTTTCAAGACCCCAACAAACGGAATCGGTAATCTCCACATCGTGGTTACCTCGCGTGATCCGCGGCGTTCGTTTCGGGCCCGGCAGCACGCGCCACGCAGCGCTGAAGAACGGAGATGCACGTGAGAAGAAGGCAGGTCGTGCTGTCTGCGATCATGATCGCGGTCGCAGGCACAACCTTGGCGCTCACGGTGCCAGCGATCGCCGGCACCAGCACGCCTCCCGGATCAGCTGGCACGTTCAGCGATGCCAGCGCGGGAATCGACCCGGATGTCGTTGCCGCGATGCAGCGCGACCTCAAGCTCAGCGTCGGCGAGATCGGCACGCGGGTCCGCAACGAACGCCAGGCGGGAAGGACCGACACAGCACTCAAGGCCGAGCTTGGCTCGCAGTACGGCGGATCCTGGATGACCGACAATGCCAGCGAGCTCGTCGTCGGAGTCACGACCGAGGCCGCAGCGGCCAGGGTCCGCAAGGCGGGCGCGCAGCCACAACTCGTCACGAACTCGGAGTCCGAACTCAACACCATCAAGGGCGCGCTCGACACGTCAGCGAAGAAGGCCGGGAAAGCTGTCACCGGCTGGTACGTCGATGTCAAGACGTCGAGCGTCGTCGTGACAGCCAAGCCCGGCGGGCAGGCCGCGGCTGAGGCGCTCGTCGCCGCGAGCGGGATGTCATCCGGCACAGCCTCCGGAGCGATTAAGATTGTCACCTCCGAAGAGACGCCGCGGCTGCTCTACGACGTCCGCGGAGCGGACGCCTACTACATCAACAGCAGTGCTCGCTGCTCGATCGGCTTCGCGGTCCAGGGTGGCTTCGTCTCGGCCGGCCACTGCGGCAACGCGGGGAACAACACCGCCGGATCGAACAAGGTCTCACAGGGAACCTTCAAGTCCTCCTCGTTCCCCGGCAATGACTACTCGTTCATCTCGGTGAACAGCAACTGGACCCCGACCGGCGTCGTCAACGACTACGACGGCGGTACGGTCGCCGTGTACGGCTCGGAAGAGGCGGCCGTCGGTGCCTCGGTCTGCCGCAGCGGCTCGACCACCGGGACGCACTGCGGGGTCATCCAGGCCAAAAACGCGACAGTCAACTACGCCGAAGGTAGTGTCAGCGGCCTGACCAGGACAAACGTCTGTGCCGAGCCAGGCGACTCCGGCGGCTCGTGGATGTCCGGAAACCAGGCCCAGGGAGTCACCTCCGGCGGGTCTGGGAACTGCACCTCCGGCGGGACGACCTTCTTCCAGCCGGTCAACGAGATCCTGTCGGCCTACAACTTGACCCTGGTCACCTCGGGCAGTGGCGGCACATCGCCGTCGCCGACCCCCTCGGCGACGTCAGCCAAGCCGTCGGCGACGTCAGCCCAGCCCACCTCGCCGACCGCTGGACCGACGTCTCCGACGACCGGGCCAACCTCCTCGCCGACGACCGGGCCAACCCCGTCAACCCCCCCGACCTCGCCGACCCCGCCTGACTGCACCGATCTGGAAGCCTCGGCCGACGGCGAGCTGACGTCAACGAACAGGTACAAGACGATCCCGGGTGCCGGGTACTTCCGCGCTGGTTCCGGCCAGCACTTCGCTTGCCTGACCGGCTCAACGAGCACCAACCTCGACCTCTACCTGCAACGCTGGACTGGCCGCAGGTGGATGACGGTCGCGAAGTCGACCGCCGGTGCTCTCGGTGAAGACGAGCAGCTGACCTACACCGGTAGGGCCGGCTACTACCGGTACCGCATCATTTCCGTCGATGGCACCGGACCGTACCTGCTGACCGCCAACATCCCGTAACGGTCCACCCCTGACGCGGCGGATCCTGGGTTCTC
>JAFGOK010000711.1 GCA_016926535.1 Micromonosporaceae bacterium
GATCAACCGCGCTTTGACCGTCGACCGCCCGTTTCTGTACATCATTCACGACGTCGCCACCGCGACCCCCCTGTTCGTCGGGCGGATCCTCGACCCAACCGCCGAGCGCTGAGTCTACCGAACAGACGTCCGCGCCTGGTCCAGGGGAGGCGCCGGGTACTCCCTCGGGTTGCGGCCCGCGACGAGCAGCCGCCGTCTCTCCGCAGGAGACTCAACGTGTGATGTTGATGTCGCCCGTCCGGGATGATCCACGGGTCATCGAAGGGTTCCGGATCGCGCCTGGGTGCGTGTTCGGACCCCGCTCCCACTCGCGGCGCGCGTGAGGGGGTACCTGCTGTTCCAGGTAATGACAGAGCCTCCCAGAGGGTTGGTGCTGGTCGTAGCGTTGAGAGTGCGAACAGCAGAGCCGAGATCCGGCACTTCCTCCTCGCGTTCGTGGCCACGATCAGAGGCCTGCGCATCAACGACTGAACTGTGAAAGGAATCCCCATGAAGCAGCGAACCCTCGGAACCGGCCTGACCGTCTCGGAGATCGGCCTGGGCTGCATGAGCCTCACCGGCGCCTACGGCACCACCGGCGGACCGGCGCGGGAGGACGCGATTGCGCTGATCCGCCGCGCGGTCAGTCTTGGCGTCACGTTCTTCGACACCGCCGAGGTCTACGGCCCGTTCAGTAACGAGGACATCGTTGGCGAGGCGCTGGAACCGGTGCGGGATCAGGTGAGGATCGCCACCAAGTTCGGGTTCGCTTTCGCAGAGAACGGGGTGGAGCCTGGAGGGCTGTGCAGCCGTCCGGACAGTATCCGGCGGGCGGTGGAGCACTCGCTGTGCCGGCTGCGCACCGACCACATCGACCTGTACTACCAGCACCGGGTCGACCCAGCGGTGCCGATCGAGGATGTCGCCGGCACCGTCAAGGGACTCATCGAGGATGGGAAGGTGCTGCACTTCGGCCTGTCGGAGGCTGCTGCGGCCACCGTCCGCCGGGCACATGCGGTGCAGCCGGTCACGGCGGTGCAGAGCGAGTACTCGATGTGGTGGCGTGACCGTGAGCAGGACACGATTCCCGTCCTGGCAGAGCTGGGGATCGGCCTGGTTCCCTACAGCCCGCTCGGTAAGGGCTTCCTGACCGGCACGATCGACGCCACGACCACCTTCGCCGACAGCGACTTCCGCGGCGATACGCCACGCTTCCAGGGCGAAGCGCTCGCCGCCAACCTGGCCTTGGTCGAGGTCCTCAACCGGATAGCCGCCCAGACGGGCAGCACCCCGGCCCAGCTGGCGTTGACCTGGCTGCTGAACCAGCAGCCCTGGATCGTGCCGATCCCCGGCACCAAGCGTCTGCAGCGACTGGAGGAGAACACGGCTGCCACGGCGGTGGAACTCACCGCCGACCAGCTGGCCGATCTGCGGGCCGCGGCCGACCAGACCCGGATCGTCGGCGCCCGGTACCCCGAAACCCTGGACGCCATGACCAATCGCGACGCTCCTCTGCCGGCCACAGAGAACGCCGACTATCGACAGTAGGCCGGCACTGGCTGGTGGTTTCCGGTCTTCTTCTGTTCGGGTCTTTTCCTTACCTCCGGCCTTCGTATCGATTCCTTCCTTCGGGTACTTCTCGGTCTGATGATTCTGGTGCTGCTATATGGAGGAACAGCGATGGCCGGCAGAGCGTGGTCGACACGAGTCCGTTGAGGTCGGAGCTTTGACCTCAACGGTCGACCGATGGCAATGCTGTTCGAATGGTTGATCTTTTGAAGAGATTTTTATGCTATATTGTCCAGATAGGCGATTATGGTGGTCGCCATGACGTCGATGGCACACCACAGCCAGACCGCACTCATCGCGGCTGCGGCCCGCGCAGCACATCTGATCGTTGACGGTAAACCTGTAATCTTCGCAGACCCGCTTGCTGAAGCACTGCTGGGCAGCGAGGCCGAGGAACTCCTCGGCTACCACCGGGCGTACGGCGAAGAGCCCATCCTGGCCAGCGTTCGCACCCAAATGATCTGCCGCAGCCGGTTCACGGAGGACAGGGTCGCCGCTGGGGTCGCTGGGGGACTCGACCAGTACGTGATCCTCGGAGCGGGCCTTGACTCGTTCGCCTACCGTTCTGCGCTTGCCGGCCGACTGCGTATCTTCGAGGTCGACCAGCCCGCGACGCAGCAGTGGAAGCGGGAGCGACTGGCGAGGGCGGGTATCGCGGAACCGGAGTGGGTCACGTTCGTGCCGCTTGACCTCGAAACTGATGCGCTGGTCGAGCAGTTGCGTAGGGGCGGCTTTGATGCTTCCCGTGCGGCGGTGGTGAGCTGGCTTGGGGTCAGCATGTACCTCAGCAGGGCGGCGCTGACCAGGACCTTTACCGTCCTTGGTGGACTCGCGAATGACACAGAGGTGATCATGGACTACCTGCTACCGAAGGATCTCCGCGACGCTGCGGGCCAGCAGTATGTTGACCTGATCAGCGCCACTGTCGCCGACCTGGGCGAGCCGTGGCGTACCTGCCTGGCCCCGGACGAGATCGCCGCGATGCTGGAAGAGCACGGCTTCGAGGTGCTGGAGAACGTCGGGCAGCCCGCGACCCTCGACGCGGAGTTGTGGAAGAGGGACGACGCCCTGCGCCCGTCCGAGTTGCTCTCCATCGTCCACGCGAGGGTCTGCTGCTGAGAGTATCCGGAGGGCGAATCTGATCTACGGATTACTGGTTGGATCCGGACTGCCGGGACGCTGCTGACCCTGTTCAGAGATCGTGCCGGTCCCCGGCAGGCTCCGCCAGCATCGCGGTCGCGGCCTCGGGGAGCTGCTCGGTGGATCCCCCGTGCCTGGATGACCTTGATGGCCAGCTCCTGGGCGTCTGTGAGGACCTTGCGGGCGCGGGGGGTGAATCGGCCGAATCCCTGCTCCGAGTCGAGGACGATGGTGTCGGACTTGTACACGAACCGCTTCTGGGCGGCCTGTTTCGTGACTCCCAGGCTCTTGCCGATGTCGGTCCAGGAGGCGCCAGATCTGCGGGCCTGGTCAATGAAGTGTCCGATCAGATGATCGGCAAGGTCGTTGAGGTGGTCGGCGGCCAGCACGGCGTCGGCGAGCCGGTCGAGAGGGTCATCGTGGACCTGTTTGATCGATTCGATCAGGTCGTCGAGTCTGATGGTGGTGTCATGCGTCAACGATAGGTTGACGATGGGCGTTCGTTCCTGTCTGGGCGGAGGCCGTCAGCGGTCGGGGATTGCCGCCTGAGCCCGGAGCGGTTGGAGTAAACCGGGTGCTGGGCGCCGACGACGCCGTGCTCGCTGCGGTGACCGCTATGGAGCTTCTCGTCGGCGTTGAGCGGGCCAGCGCGGAATACGCGCCGCAACGTTCCCGCCACGTCGAGGCGATCCTGGCGATCCTGCCGGTGGTCGACTACACGCTGGACATTGCCAGGGTCCACGCCCGCCTGGCTGTCAGCGCCATGGCCTGCGGCAAGTCGCGTTCGGCGCATGGCATGATCATCGTGGCGACCGCCGCCACAGAGGGCCGGTGACCACCACCCCGGCTGGCCACCCATCAGACACCGATCGATGATCTCCCGGTCGGTGCTGGTGAGCAGGCCAGTCCAGGTGGTTCTCGGGTCCCGTCAGAACCGGTCGAGCCGGATGGTTCCGAGCTGACCCGGTGACCGGGAACAGGCCTCGCCCCAGGTTGCCACGACTGTGTTGTCGCAGGCGAGCCAACCTGTCTCGAACCCGGCGGGACCTTTGATATAGATGCCGATCTCCTCGGTGAAGATGGGTCGCAACCTGAACGTGCCGGAGGCGCTGGTCGTGCCCGTGGAGATCATGTCCGCAGGATCCCCGGTCGGCCAGGTCACGGTGACCCTGGCTCCAGACACCGGGCTACCGTTGGACGTACGAATGACCGTCCCGGCTGCGTAGGCCGGGATGACCTTCACCTGTCCGACGGAGACCGGCAACCTGAGGTTCTTGCGGTAACTGAGGTGCGGACTGAGGTAGCCGGCGCTGGCGAGATACCCGCCCTGCCAGTCCCCGCTCGCCTTCACCTGGAGGAAGAACTCCTCGCACTCGGTGTACCCACTGGCCCGGATGTAGAATTTGCCGGCGGAGTCGGCGACCTGGCTCCCTGCGACGGGATTTCCGGAAAGGCCGCACGCGGCGCCGTCGACGCGCAGGACGACCTCCAGGCCCGGTACGGGTACCCCAGGGGTTTGGATAGGTGCCTGGACGAGAGTCCCGGAAACCCGCCTGGCCAGGGCAAAACCCGAGGCGTCCCCGGCGGTCGCGGGTCCCGCCACAACCATGGCGGTGATCACGACTCCGGCCGCCAGGATTCCGATCAGGGTCCGCCGGACATGCGAATTGACCACTACGACCTCCGGATAGATAGATTCCCGTCCCGGGATGCCTCCCGGCTGTCAATCCAGTGTCGTCTGTCCGGTCGACCCGAGTCCATCGTGAATGGGATCGAGTGAATCACTATACACGCGTTTTGTTGCATGCTCGTTGAGTACCGGCCACTCGTGGACCGTGCCAGAATTCGTCGCACATGATGTGAGCTGGGGTTTCTCGGATTCGTCCATGATCGGTCGGATCCTGGCCCAGCATCGGGTCGGTCCGGCTGACCGCCAACCTGCGCGCCGATGGTCCGGTGGCCGTCCACGACCTGGCCCTGGACGCCGCGGAATCGGCGGTCACCGGGTTCCCAGGCAGCACCAAGACCCGGGACCAGGAGCGGCTGGCCTCCCTGATCCCCCCGGACCTGCGGGAGAACCCGGAAGTGCTGCGGCAGGGCACCGACGTCGCCCTGCCCGCCTGCCCCCGCTGCGGGGACCGGGGGATCGCAGACGCTGCGGCCTCTGCCCCGCAGGTGCTGGTCCTGGAACACACCCGGGCCAGGGAACGCAGGGAGGACGCGAAGGTCACCGACGACCGCGACGAGCGGGAGCGGCGGGCCTTCGAGACCCTGACCCTGGTCGACCTCGACCCCAGGCAGCCGCACGGGCTGCGGGCCTGGCGCAACGCCGACCGGTTCTTCGGGGTGGAATTCGCCCGCGAGGCCGTGATTCGGCAGATCAACTTCGGTCCGGACGGGGCGCCGGGGGTTCCGGCAAACCCGATCCCATGACCTGGTCGGTGTTCACCTGCCTGGACGATCGGCCCGAAGCCGTCGCAGACGCCGGAGCGCACCGGCCACGCTGGACCCAGTGGCTGGCCGGGTCCAATCTGCTCCGGGCCGTGCTGTGGCGGCCCGACCCGACGACGTTCTACCTCGCCAGCGTCAAACCCCACGACGATGCCTACACCTACGCCGCACACACCGTGTGGAACGTCAACAAGGTTACCGGGGGGGTGAGTTCTACGACCACGGCGCCATCGAGGAGATCCTGGTCCGCACCGGCGACCGCCTCAGCGTACCGGCCTCCGGCCGTAGTGGGGCAGGGTTCTTCGACCGGGTCTCGGACGCGGACTTCGTCCGGCTCGGCGTCGCCCCATCGCTCGTTGCGGCCCTCCGGGAGATCACTTCCGAGGACGCCCTGCTGGGCATCTCCGAGCAGGTGCCAAAGCTCGCCGGCCAGGTCATCCTCGCCCTGGCCGACGGCAAGACCACCGAAGAGGTCTGGGCGGAGATCGTCGCAGGGGCGACCGCCGACGGCGACGTCGACCCCGAGGACACCGCGGCGGCCGCAGGCCGGCCCGCCACCCGGGAGACCTTCGCCGTGGTCACCGGCGACTCCCAGGAACTGGAGCGGATGCTCCTCAAGCCCATGTCCGAGTGGCGGATCTTCCTGCACCCGGTCCAGCGGCGCTTGGCGTACCGACCGAAGGCGTACAATGGCCCGGTGCGAGTGTCCGGCGGACCGGGCACCGGCAAGACCGTTGTCGCCCTGCACCGCGTCAAATCCCTGGCAGACGCGCTGCCGGCGACGGTATCCAGAGTGGCCGGTGAGCGGCCGATCCTGCTGACCACCTACACCAACGCCCTGGCAGACCTGCTCGGCCGCCTGCTCGATGACCTGGGTGGCCCCGACCTGGTCGCCAAGGTCGACATCCTCAACATCGACAAGGTGGTTCGGGACGTGCTGCGGCGGGATGCCGAAGCCCAGTGGACCAACGTCGAGATCCTCGGCGACGCCGCCCTGGCGGCCCGGTGGGAGGAGGTCCTGCGCGACCAGGGTGCCGACGGCTCCTTCGACCGGCAGTTCATGGTCAGCGAGTGGGAGCAGGTCATCCTTACCCAGAACATTCGCACCCGGCAGGACTACTTCACCGCCCGGCGCGCCGGGCGGGGCCGGCGCATCACCCGCGCCGACCGGGCCACCATCTGGGCGGTCGTCCAGGAATTCGAGCGGCGCCTCGACCGGGACAAGGCCCTGGGTTTCAAGCAGGCCGCCGCGCGGGCCGCAGACCTCGCCGCAGGGTGGGCCGACGCCGATCGGCCCTACCAGCACGTCGTGGTCGACGAGGCCCAGGATCTGCACGCCGCCCACTGGACCCTGCTGCGCGCCCTGGTCCCGGCTGGCCCGGATGACCTGTTCATCGTCGGCGACACCTTCCAGCGCATCTACGACAACCGGGTTACCCTGGGACGGCTGGGCATCGACATCCGGGGCCGCTCCCCCCGGCTGACCCTCAACTACCGCACCACCCGGCAGATCCTGTCGTCGGCGATCGGGCTGGTCGAACCCGACGGGTACGACGACCTCGACGGGGGATCGGACACCCCGCGCGGCTACCGGTCGGTGCTGCGCGGGGCGGCACCCGAGATCACGGGGTACCTCACGGCAGGGGCAGAGATGGCGGGGCTGGCAGCCCGGGTGCGCCACTGGCGCGACCGGGGCATCCCCCTCGACGAGATCGCGGTCATCGCCAGAACCAACGCAGCAGCCTCCGCCGCCGCAACGGCCCTGACCAGCGCTGGCCTCGCGGCCAGCCCGGTGAAATCCGGCCAGCAAGCATGGCCGACAGCCGGCGAGCAGCGCGGACGACATTCTCGGCACCCACAGGGACCAGTTTGGCTCACCTGGCTAGTTTGGCCCGGACAGCGACCGCCTCTGCATGGTTCAGA
>JAFGOK010000712.1 GCA_016926535.1 Micromonosporaceae bacterium
ATGGGATCTCAACCCGCCAGGTAGCCCTCGATCTCGGCGATAGCCTGGGCTGTGTCGCGGAACAGGACGGCGTTGATCCCGAGTTCCCTCGCGCCGTCAACGCAGGCCTCGACATCATCGGTGTAGACCATTTCCGAGGGCTGCACCCCGAGCTGCTGGCACGCCAGCTGGTAAATGCGCGGATCTGGCTTGCTCAGGCCAACCTCGTGGGAGTACACAATGACGTCGACCATGGTGGAGTAGCCGTACTGCTGCTCCTCGCGTTCCCTCGCTCCGACGAAGCTGTTACTGATGATGCCGGTCAGGTAGCGGGGGCGAAGGCCGCGGAGATAGTCCATGAGAGCGGTGTTCGGCTCTCCGAGATAGCCAGCCCAGAATGCCTCCATCAGGGTGTCGAGGGCAGCCTCGTCGAGTCCGAGGAGCTCCCGGAAACGCTCGCGAGCCTCCGACTCAGTCACGGCTCCAATCGAGCCCTTGGCCCACACCTCCCCGGTACGCTCCATCAGCTGTTCCCAGGTCAGATCCAATCCTGGCACCACTGTGGTCGGATCCGGGGTCGAATGCATCGTCTCCAGGACACCGCCAATGTCGAACACGACAGCTCGAACAGTCACGAATACCTCCTGCGCACGTCGATCGGTCGTCAGCGAGCGTAGCCAAAGGCATCAACGGTGATCAATCCGACGCATGCAGGCCATTCTCCCGTCCTGGCCGATGCAGACCAGCTCCCATCCCTGGGACTCGACCACCTCGACGGCTGACAGCAGCTGATCGACCATCCCCTCGTTGCCTTTGCTCCAGCTGAAGGCGCCGCCGAAGACCGCGCTCGCCGGTAGGACAATGTAAATGTGTCGAAATGGATACCCTTGAAGCGAGAGGCGGCCCGAGAGAACCTCGCTGGTCGTGAACACTCTGGTCGGGCGGGGCTGCATGTGGACTCCACGATCGCAAATTTCGCGCGGGTCGAACCATAACAAGGAAATGCTTGTCTCATCGCCGATGGCGTCGAGCAAGGCAGAGAACGCGGGAGGGCCGGGCATGTCCCGCCCGGCCCTCAGGTCTGTCAGGAGAACGACGTTGCGACGCCGGCGGCCTCGCAGGCCTTGTCCAGCCGCTTGCTGGCCTCGGTCAGAGCCGGGCTGTCTTCGCTTTCAGCGAGGCTCTCATCGGCGACCTGCTTCGCCATTTCGGTCGCCACGACCTTGAGGTCGACGGCCACCTGCCCGCTCCCCTTGGCAGCGATCGCCGTCAGGGCGGACGTCAGGTCATTCCCGGCCTTCGTCAGCATTTCATCGATCTCGGCCTCAGAGCTATTCCCGCTCATGCTCTGCCCGAGAGTCGTCGCGAACGTCTGGTAGGCGGCCTTTGCCCCCTCGCAGAGCTCGCGGTCGCTGGCCCCGCCCGCAGCCGCCGCCGATGACTGCCCAGCAGAAGCGGCGGTCGATGGACCAGACGCAGCGGTCGAGTCCCCGTCCTTGTCACCACATGCTGAGACGGACGCCAGGGAGACCGCGAGAAGAACTGCAGATATCGTGCGAACATATTTCACAGACGCGTATGGCAGCTGCCCTTGCAGGGCGCCTTGAGGCAGGTAAAGGCCCTGGCCACCAAGCCCCCGTCGACGCCTCTCCCTCTTCCATCTCGCTCACCGCGACGCTGAGTGGCCCTGGAGAGTCTCACCCCGAGGCGGATCTCCGGCAGCCCGGACAGGGACAGTTTCACAGGGGGGCAGTTTTTTGTACCTCCAGGTACAAAATGATGCCCTGCTAATTCGATCATGATCACGCAGAGCGTCACTATTCGATCAAGACTGGTGGAAATGACCGGCAACGCGAGAGTCGCTAACCTGAGCTCACCGGTGGTAGACGGCTGAGCTCACCGGTGGTAGGCATCGGCCTGAAGGGAGAAGAGGGTGGCGTAGGTGCCCTGCTGGGCCATGAGCACGTCGTGGGAGCCCTCTTCGATGATCTTTCCATGGTCGAGGACGTAGATCCGATCGGCGTCTCGGACGCTGGCCATCCGGTGAGTAATGAGCACTACGGTACGGCCGACGGCCAGTTCCTGAAGGTGCTCCTCCCTGCCAACGCCCCAGACCCGGCCAACTGGACGCAGATCAAGGCCGTCGGCGACATCACCGGCGACGGGCTGCCTGACCTCGCCCTTCGCGCCGGTACCGCCTTCTGGATGCTCACCGGATACACCGGCGCGAGTTTCCAGGACGCTGTCCTGATGGAAGGCACCGCGTGGGCCACCCGCGAGATCCTCAACATCGCCGACGTTGACCTCGACGGCACCCCGAACTTGCTGTGGCGCAACCTCGCCAACGGCAACGTGTTCCTGCGCCACGGCAAGCCCGGCGCTGTCGCCGGCAGCGCCGACCTCGCCTCCATCAAGCTCGCCGGCAACTCCCGGGAGGGAGATGTCAAGGTTGGCACCGGCTGGACTCCGACCGCCACGACCGCTGCGATCGGCATCCCAGACGTCAACGGCGACCGGATCCCGGATCTCTGGGCGCGCTCCGGCACCGACGGCCAGGTCCGGGTCTACCACCCCACCAGCACCGCTGTCGGCGACCCCGTCACCACTGCCATCACCACCGACTGGAGCAACGTCAGGGCGTTCGGCTAGAAGATGATCGGCGCGTTCATACACCCGAGGGGAGGAGGGTCACCGAGGACGGCATCGCCGTGCGCTTCGTCGAAGCGCAGATAGCCAGGGTCGTCGTCGACGATTGCTGGCCTGGCGAGCAACGCTTCGGCGTCCTGGGTGTCCGCCTGCCCCTGGAGATGATCTCGCAGCGCTTGCTCCGGTGTCTGGGGCAGCAGCAGCGGCCGTTCAGTGAAAAACCGGACAATATCGTCGTGGACTGTGGGGCTGTGGCAGAGCCCCAGGTGTTCCCCTCTGGTGTACCTGGTGTCTGCCACCCATTCCAGCTGCGCCGAGGCCAGCGGCACCCGCCCGTCGCCCTCCTGGTGCGGGTCTCCGGGGCGCCGCGTGACCGTCCGCTCCAGGCGCTGCCGGGGACGGCCGGTCGTCTCGTCCACACCGGACACGCGGAACAGGCTGCGCTGCCCCACTCCCGCGATGACCAGCATGCGGTCGCGCTGCGACTGGTCAAGGGCGCAATGCCAGTCGAAGAGCTCTCGATGGAGCCTGTCCGCGCCGTTCAGGACTGCCTGAAGCCGGCTGGTCTCCTCGCGGTCGAGGCCGAGCCTCCACGCTTCAGCGTTGTACGGATCGAAGTCGATACATGGATGCTGGTAATTGCCCTGGCCACGGTCGCTGGTCTCGCTGGAGCCGGCCTGGCCGGCGTCGCTGGTCTCGCTGGAGCCGCTCGGGGCTGTCCGGGTGCCAGGGTAGACGCCCGCAGGGGCTGGCAGCAGGGAAAGCACTCCCCACAACGACCGGAACGTCGCGCGGTCCAGATACCTGCCCAGCAAGGCCAGCAGGTTGAAGCCCCGAAGGTGGTGTTTGAGGTAGTAGGCGATCGCCGGCGAGCCGTAGTGCGGCGTCCCGAGAAACACGATGTTCCCCAGGTGCCTCCACAGCTGGGGGTGTCGCAGAAGGGCCGCCCGCACCAGCAGGCCGCCCATGCTGTGCGCCACCACGTGGACCGGCTGCCCGCCGCTATCGCTCCGAGCGGCGAGCACCGCCTCCGCCACTGCCTCGGTACTCGCATCGAGCGGCTTGCGCCAGTCATAGGGCAAACCGCGCTGGCACAGGTCCGGGCAGGTATGGATGGCCATGAACAGGGGCTCGTACACCGGGTGGACCGACACCGGACCGACCGCGTGCCGGGGGTCAGCGTCGGCCATCCCGTCAGCGGACAGTCGCAGATCGTTGAGATGGTGACGGGCCCGGACGCTGATCCACCAGATCCCTCCGAGCCCAGCGCTGGCCAGCAAGCTTCCCATGACGCCGGGCACGACGACCACATGCCGTCCCCCGCCAGCGAGATGGTGCCGGCTACCGGTCCTGGCCATCCGCAGGTACTCCGCGAATGCTCGCTGCCCCAGGTAGCGGCGCAGCGTCGGCTGGCTGCGAGGGTCACGAACCAGCGCCAGCCGGGTCTCGAAGGTCGATTCCAGG
>JAFGOK010000713.1 GCA_016926535.1 Micromonosporaceae bacterium
GCGGGGGTCTCCTGGCAGGGGGATGAGCAGCCGGATGCGGTCCCGGGCCGCGGTCAGGTCGCTGGATCCGGTGTCGCGGACGCCGGCGAGTTCGGCCGCCGCGGCCTCGGCGGCTCCTCGCTGCAGGTGTGCCTCTGCCCGGAGGACAGCGGCCGGGCCGCCGGCCAGCCCGGCGAGGACCCGCAGGCTGGCCCCTGGCCGGCCGCTGGCGAGGGCCGCTTCGGCCGCGGCCAGCCGGACCGGTGCCTGCGGCGGCACCCCGGGCAGGTCGCAGGCCAGCAGCAGCAACTCGGCGCGTTCTCCGGTGGAGGCCTGGTCTGCGGCGGCGATCGCCACCTGGTAGGCCTCGGCGTTGGCCCCGGCCGCGGCGAGGTGGCGGGCCGCCTCGGAGGGGGGGACGAGGTCGGCGAGCCTGCGGTGCATGACCTGGCGCTCGGCCGGGTCCAGCAGGCCGGCGGCGACTTCGCAGGTGTACGGGGACACCGGGGTGATCAGGGTGCCGGTGGCCTCCGCCAGGCCGGCGGCCAGCACGTCGCCGACGCCGTCGCCGAGCAGCCCGGCGTCGGCGGGCCGGCCGAGCAGGCCCAGGGCGGCGCAGGCGGTGCGGGCGGGCCGGGGCAGGTCGGCCAGGGCACTGGCCACCGCGTGGGCGAGGGTGCGTTCGGCTGGCGGGGCCCCAGCACTGCCGCCAGAGCGGCCCAGGTCCCTGGCTAGGCTGATGACCGTCAGGGGGAGGCCGCCGCTGCGGGCTGCCACGGCGGCTAGGGCCGCGGGTGAGGCCCCCGGCGCCGCCTGCCGGGCCAGCGTGATGGCGGCCTTCGGGGTCAGGGGTGGGATCGGCAGCCAGGCCGTCGCCGCCGAGCGCAGACCGGCGGCGGCCTCCTGCGGCAGCCGGTGCGGCAGGCGCAGGGTGACGGCTATCCGACAGTGTTTGGCCAGGGCCGGCAGGGCGCCGACGGTCAGCGGGTCGGCCCACTGGAGGTCGTCGAGGATCAGTAGCCCGGCGCGGACCCGGCTTCGGACCGCCTCGGCCAGTAATGCGACGTCATGGCACGGCAGACGCACCCGAACAGCCCGGGTGAGGGCGAATGCTGGGGTGGTGCGCAGCATGGCCAGTCCTCCCCCGGACAGCACCGGCCCGCGGAACGCCCCCGCGATCTGCCGGAGCGCTGTCGTGCGCCCGGCCCCTGGGGCTCCGGTGAGCACGACCAGGCCGGGGTGGCGCAACGCCGCGATCGCGGCGGCCACCACCGGTGACGGTGGGATGGCGGTGGTATCGGACACTTCGGGCACGTCAGCCCCCCAGTGGACGTGGCACGAACATGGGATCCTGCGCGGGCAGGATATTCGTACTGTGGTTGCAGTCGGAGCCTGACATGGCTGAAGAGACATCTTGGTGAGGGGCAGACATGAGCGAGTACGACCCGAGCATGGACCCGACCGACAGTGGTGACACCGACACCACCGGCGGGTATGACGACGGTGGGGACGGCAACATCATCCTGACCGAATACAGCGACGGATCCCAGAGCCTGGTCGGTGACGCCGACTACGACGGCTACGCCGACTTCGTCGCCACCGACGCTGACGGCGACGGGAACGCCGAGGCCGTGTACACCGACCAGTATGGTGACGGGCGGGTCATCGACACCGCCACCTACGATACCGACGATGACGGCGAGTTTGACGTCAGCGTCAGCGACCGCGACGAGGACGGCCGCGTCGACCTCGCCCAGTACGACCGCAACGACGACGGGGTGCCGGACCTGGCCGTGGGCGACAACGACTTCGACGGGCGGGCCGACACGGTCGTGGCCGACCGCAACTTCGACGGGGTGCCGGACTTCGCCGCCCTCGACCCGGACGAGGACGGCAACGTGGACCAGACCATCGCCGACACCGACTTCGACGGGGTTGCTGACACGGTCGTCTATGGCGATGCCGACACCAACCCCTTCGCTGACCCCTCCGCGAACCCATTCGCGGCAAACTAACCCACCATGGGTCCAAGTCCATTGAGTGCACGGGTGGCCGATCTCTGCGCGGAGGTCGGCCACCGCCTTAGCCCCGCCACCAAGACGCAGATCTTCGATGTGCGACGGCGGCTGGGGGAGCCGCTGCGGGTCGCCATCGCCGGTCGCCTCAAGGCTGGCAAGTCCACCCTGGTCAACGCCCTCATCGGCCGGCGGGTGGCGCCGACGGAGGTGGGCGAGTGCACCCGCATCGTCACCCAGTTCCGGTACGGCACCTCCGACCGGGTCGACGTCGTCCGACGCAACGGCACCCGATCGAGTCTGCCCCTCGACGAGAGCGGCATGATTCCGCAGCGGCTGGGGGTGCCCCGCAGCGAGGTCGCCTACGTCGACGTCACGCTGACCTCCGACCACCTGCGGGACCTGACCGTGGTCGACACCCCGGGGCTGTCCTCGGCGAACACCGCCGTCAGCGCCCAGGCCAGGCGGTTCCTGTTCACCGAGGCCCCCATCGACGACGACCTCGACGACGACTCCACCGGGGCGCTGTCGGGGGCCGAGGCCATCATCTACGTGTTCACCCAGTCGGTGCGGGAGGACGACGTCCAGGCCCTGGAGTCGTTCCGGTCCATCTCGGCCAGGCTGTCGAGCAATCCGATCAACTCGATCGGGCTGTTCAACAAGGTCGACAAGCTGGCCTCCGTGGCCGGGGGGGATCCGTGGCCGGTGGCCATCCCCCTGGCCGACAGCCAGACCACCGTGCTGCGCCGGGTGGTCTCCGGGGTCGTGCCCGTCGTCGGCCTGCTGGCGGAGACCACCGAGGCCGGGCGGCTGACCGCGGCTGACTGCGAGGCGCTGCGGCAACTGGCGGGGCTACCCGACGTCGAGCGCACCATTCTGCTGGCCTCCGTCGACCTGTTCGTCAACCGGGAGTGCCCGGTGGGTGCCGACGCCAGGCAGCGGCTGCTGCGGCTGCTGGATCTCTACGGGATCAGTTTCGCCATCGCCCAGCTGATCGCCCGCCCCAACCTGGCGGCCGGCGAACTCATGCGCCTGCTGTTCCAGGCCTCCGGGTTCCCCAGGCTGCGGCAGACCCTCGACCATGCCTTCCGGTGGCGCACCGATGCCATCAAGGCCGGGTGGGCCCTGTCAGGCCTGGAAAAGATCGCCAGCCACGCGGAGCGGCCCTACGACCGGGAGTTGCTGCGCGACGCCATCGAGCGGGTCCTGCAGCAACCCGAGTACCACCGGCTGCGGCTGCTGGAGGTGGCCCAGCTGGTGACCACCGGCGCGGTCGGTCTGCCCGACCGCATGGAGGGGGAGCTGACCCGCCTGGCCCTGTCCAACGACGCCGCCTGGATCCTCAGCCTGCCGTCGGCCCCGCGAGACCAGCTGGTGCGGGCCGCCCTGGAGGCGGCGACCCGGTGGCGGGCCTACGCGGTGGCCGGGGCGAGTCCAGCCCAGTCGCGCGTGGCGCTGGTCGCCCACCGCGGGTTTTTTCTGCTGTCGCAGCGGGTGCGGGCCAACTAGGAACCACGAGGATCGGGAGCCGAAGATGTCGACCACTACGCAGCGGGTCCTCGCGATGATCGCGGGCGCGATCATCGCGGCCCTCACCGGCCTGGGAATCTGGGTACTGGGCACGACCGTCACCTGCGAGGTCACCGCCAGCCAGCCGCCGGCGCCCCCACCGTCGGCGACCGTCGCGGCGCCGGGGCAGATCAACGGGGCGGTCCCGGCAGCAACGAAGCCAGCAGCGACGACCACCGCCCTGGCCCGGCCGGCGGCGGCCGAGTGCACGGCCACCGGGTGGTCGGCGGCGGCCCCCGCCGCCCTCGGGCTGGTCGGAGCGGCGACCGCGGCGATCGCCGCCGCTGGGGTGCTCATCGTCGCAGGACGGGGTGCCACCCCGCCACCGGCGCGGCAGGCCTCGGCGGCCCCTGCGGGAGCGGGCGGCGGGTCCCAGGACGCCGCCGACCGGTCCGCGCTGGTCCAGATCTGCATCTATGTCCGCGACCGGACCACCAGCAAGGCCCTGGGCAACCGGATCGCCGGCGCCCTGGCCGCCTGCGGGGTCACGGCGGTCGAGCCCACCGGTGCCCGGTTCGACCCCGCCTGCCACGAGGCTGGAGGGACGACGCCCACCAGCGACCCGGCCCTGGCCGGCACCATCGCGGGCATCGAGGCCCCCGGCTACACCGACCGGGACGGCCGGCCGTTGCGGCCCCCGGTCGTCACGGTCTACCAGCTCGGCGGCCGGCCCCAGGGGCTCCAGGGAGGAACCCGGTGACCAGTCCCAACCCCACCCAGGCCCTCGGTAAGCTGCTGCGCTCGGCGGTCGACACCAACCTGGCGTTCATCCGCAAGGTCGACCCTGATGCGGCGGCAGAGCTCGACGGCATTCGCCGCAGGACCATCACCCGCCCGGGGATCGTCGTCGTCGGAGAGACGAAACGCGGGAAGAGCTCCCTGGTGAACATGCTCGTCGGGGTGCCGAACCTCTCCCCCGTCGATGCCGCCGTCGCCACCGCCTCCTACCTGGAGTTCATCCACGACCCCACCCACAGCGCCCACGCCTACGTGCCCGGCCGCGAAGACCCCATTCCCCTGGCCCTCACCGACCTGCGGGACTGGGCCACGGTCCTCGGGCGGATGCCGGACGGCATCCGCCCACCCCGCCGCATCGAGATCCGCCATTCGGCTCCGCTGCTGCAGTACCTGACGCTCGTCGACACCCCCGGGGTCGGCGGCCTCGACTCGCTGCACGCCGAGGTCGCCCTCGACGCTGTGGAACGGGCCACCGCCCTGCTGATGGTGGTGGATGCCTCGGCCCCCTTCTCCCAGCCGGAGCTGGACTTCCTCATCGAGGCCAGCAAGCGGGTCAACTTCGTGCTCTTCGCCCTGACCAAGACCGACGCCTACCCTGGGTGGCGCACGATCCTCGCCGACAACCGGGGTCAGCTCCAGGCCCACGCCCCCCGGTTCGGTACCGCCCCGTGGTTTCCCGTCTCCGCCCGGCTGGCCGAGGTCGCCCTGACCCTGCCGCAGGCGGCGTCCGCGGAGCTGATCCGGGAGTCGCGGATCGCAGAACTCCAGCACGCCCTGGTCCAGCTGGCGGGCAAGGGACACCTGCTGCAGCAGGCCAATGTCCTGCGCTCCATCCGCAGCGACATCATCCGCATGGACCAGGCCATCGGGGAGCGGATGAGGGCCACCGACCCCGATCCCGCCGAGATCGACCGGGCGAAGGCCGAGCGGGCGGCCATCGCCGCCCGCAAGCGCACCGAGAGCCGCCAGTGGTCGCTGGCGCTCAACACCGAGACCCAGCGGGCCAGGATCGAGGCCACCGGCCGGCTGCGCGGCTACGTCACCCAACTCCAGGAATCGTTCATGACCCGCATTGACAAGGGGGAGGACCTCAAGAACCTGCCCCAGGACGTCGACCGGGCCCTGTGCGCCCTGTCGGTGCGGCTGTCCCAGGATCTTGAGTTTCGGTTTCGGAAGGTCGGCGAGCGGGTTCTTGCCCAGGTGTTCACCCCGGCTGAGCTTCACTCCGTGCTGCGGCAGCTCAACGCCCGCCTCCGCCATGCCATCAGCGCCAAACCCCGGAGGGAGGGGGGTGGCGACAATGGCATGATTGTCATGTCCTCGGCCAGTATGGTGATGATGGGCACCAACGCCGTGAAGATGGGGGCCGGGGCCATCGGCGTCGGCTCCATGGCCGCTGGGGCGGGCGCCATCGCCATCCCCGTGGTCGGCATCGGCATCGGCCTGGCCGCGGGCGCCTACCTGATCTGGAAACGCAAGTCGAGCACCGACAAGCAGCAGGCCAGGACCTGGCTTCGGGAGGTGCTCGGGGAGTCCCGCGCAGCCCTCAGCGACGAGATCACCCACCGGTTCACCGACCTGCAGTACGCCCTGACCCTGGCCCTCGACGAGGCCATCGAACGGCGCCTGCAGCAACTCGACGCCCACATCGCGACGATTGACAAGTCGATGGCAGAGGACAAGGCCGTCCGGGCGAAACGGAAGAGCGCCCTGGCCGGCGAACGCGAGACCCTCAGAGCGAAGATCAAGCACGTCGACGAGGTCCTGGTGCGGGTACGGCAGCTCGCACCAGCAGCACCGGCAGAGGCTCGGGAGTAGGTCATGGATCACCAGGACTGGGACAGCTGGAACGACGACCTCCCCGCCGACGCTTCCGGCGGGGACGCCGGCGGGGAACCCTCCGCCGATCTGGGGGCGGAGGGTCTGGGCGGGCCGGACCTCGCCGGGCTGTCCGGCGAGGTCGACCTGTCCGGCGAGGTCGAGGACCCGGACCCGCTGGGCGAGGTGCCCGCCGGAGCCGGGTTCGACGGCAGCGACCAGCGACCGCCGGAGGAACCCCTCGGCCTGGACCTGCCGGCGGCCGATGACCCCGACACGCCGTGGGCC
>JAFGOK010000714.1 GCA_016926535.1 Micromonosporaceae bacterium
TGCAGTCCGAGCAGGGAGTCCACGGTGGTGGTCCCGACCAGAACGTCAATATGGTCGGACTGGATGAGCCGTTTGCCGTTGTTGACGGCGGTCTGCTTGCCGTCACCCTCGTCCGCGACGGTGATCTTCACCGAGCGGCCGCCGAGTGTGCGGCCGTGGGTGTCCAGGTAGAGCTGGAACCCGTCCTTGATCTCCGGGCCGTAGACCTTGTAGACCCCGGACTGGGGGATGAGCAGCCCGATCCGGATGGTGTCGGAACGCCGGTCGTGGTCGGTGTCGAGGCTGCTGCCGGAGCAGCCGGCCACGGCGAGGAGCACGGCCAGGACGGGTGCGGTGGCAAGGGCGCGGGACTGGCGAAGATATCGGCGTCTGGGGTGCACGGCGGTCCTTTCTCGGTACGGTCGGGGGTGGTCAGGGACCAGGTCGTCGCATGGGTGCTCGTCGCCGGGTCAGGGCGTGTTCGACCAGGACGGCGAGGATCGCCGCGACCTGGTCGCGTTCGCGCACGTCGGCGCGCACCACGGGCACGTCCGTCGCCAGGGCCAGGGCCTCGCGCAGGTCGGCGACGGTGTGGTCGGGCTGTCCGGGGAAGGTGTTGGCCACCACCACATAGGGCAGGTGGCGGGCGTCGAAGTAGTCCAGGGGGCCGAAACTGTCGGCCAGACGGCGGGCGTCGACGAGGACGACCGCGCCGATGGCGCCGCGGGCGACCTCGTCCCACATGAACCAGAACCGCCGCTGGCCGGGGGTGCCGAACAGGTAGAGGATCAGCTGCGGCTCCAGGGTGATCCGTCCGAAGTCCATCGCCACGGTCGTGGTGGTCTTGCCCGGTGTACCGGAGGTGCTGTCGACGCCGAGGCTGGCCGAGGTGAGGATCGCCTCGGTGGTCAGCGGGGGGATCTCGGAGATCGCCTCGACCAGGCTGGTCTTGCCGACTCCGAAGGGGCCCGCGATGACGATTTTGGCCGACAGGGGTGCGGATCTGCGGTGGCCGTGGAGTGGTTCCTGGCCGGTGGCGGCGACGTGGTCGAGGGTCACGGCTGGCGTTGGGCGGGGACGAGGGTCTGGCCGCAGGCGCGGATGAACTGCCCCATCGCTGTGGCGACCTGCCCCATGTTCGCCGTCGGGGTGGCCAGCACGGTCAGCAGGGCGGTGTCGTCGATCCTCAGCAGAAGGAGGTTGCCGCCCTCCATGCCGACGAGGATCTCGGTGACCGCTCCGACGCGCATGGCGTTGGCGTTGGAGGTGGCCAGGCTGGACAGGCCGGAGGTGACCGCCGACAGGTGGTCGGCGGCGTCCGTGCTCAGGCTGCGGCTGGTGGCGATCTTCAGGCCGTCGGCGGCGACGGCCACGGCGTGGACGATGTCGCCGTGCTCGCACAACCGGTCCAGGAGGAACCCCCACTGCTGGGTGTCCCTGACTGGCAGGTGGACGGGGGAATGGGTCATGGTTGCCGCTCCTCACGGCTGGCACGGGCGGGATTCTTGAGGCCGGCGGCGCGCAGGCCGTCGTGCAGGGACGCGATCCGGCGGCTGGTGGCGTCCGCGTCGGCGGCCGGTTGGTGGTGTCGCGGCCGGTTGGGGGTGGTGACCGCCTCGATGACCAGCGCGCCGGGCTGGCGCACCGGCAGCCCACCAGCGGTGGTGCGGGCGGAAGCGGCCGGCTGGGCGAAGACCTGGGCGGCCCGCTGCCAGTGCGGCTCGGCCAGCACGGTGGGCACACCCTGTTGGGGGCGGGTGAACCAGCTGTTGACCTCTTCGAAGATCACCGGCTGGACCGGTTCGACCGGGGCGGTGACCGGCTGCGTGGCCGGCAACGGCCACGACGGCGGTGGGGCCGCAGGCAGTGCCGCGACCCGGGGAGCGGCGGGAACCTGGGGTAGGACGGCGGTCGCACTCGCCTCGACCGAGGTCGGGGCCGGGGCCGGGGCCAGCAGAGGCTTGGGAAGGATGACCGTGACCCTGGTACCGCAGCCCTGAGACGATTCCAGTTCGATGGTGATCCCCAGATGCCGGGCGATCGCGGCGGCCACGGGCAGCCCCATCTGCTCGGCCGTCCTCCGGTCCAGGACCCCGGGGCAGGCCAGAACATCCCGGGCCGCGGCCAGCCGGTCCGGGCCCATGCCGATCCCCGCGTCGCTGATACCGATGTAGACGGCGGCGTCGGTGACCTGATGGGCCTGGACGGTCACCAGGGTCTCGTCCGGGGAGAACCGGGTGGCGTTGTCCATCAGTTCGGCGAGCAGATAGGTGAGGTCCTCGACGACGTCGCCAGCCACGAACACGTCCTGGTCGACCTGCGGAGTCTTCACCCGCTGGTAGTGCGCGATCTGCCCGTAGGCGGCGCGCAACACGTCGGGCAGGGCCATCGGGCGGGGCTGGGTGCGCCCGGCACGCCCCCCGGCCTGGATCTGCAGGCCGGCGATGATCCGCCGCACCAGGGTGACCTGATGGTCGACCGCGAACAGTTGGCCCAAACGCTCGCTGTCGGTCTCGTCGCGTTGGGCGTCTTCCAGGGCAGCCAGCACCGGACCGATGCGACGCTGCAACCGGTTGGCGAGGGCCATGAAGATCGCCCGGATGTCGGCGCGCATGCGGGCCTGGTCGGCGGCCATCCGGGCGGCGCGATCGGTGACCTCGGCGAACGCGGCGGCGACCTGCCCGACCTCGTCTTGCCCGGGAATCGACAGCGGGGCGACGGTGTCGGCGATCAGAGGGTCGACCTCCGGGGCCGGCCCGGTGGCCTCCCCGAGACGCCGCACCAGATCAGGCAGCAGGTCACCGGCCACGGTCTCGGCGCCATGACGCAACCGGGTCAAGCTCGACACCATCGAGCGGGCCACCCACCACACCCAGGCGAGCATGACCAGGACCCCGGCGAGAACGCCCACACCGAGGCCTGTCATCTGCCGGCGGGTCGCGTCGCGCTCCGCTGCCACCCGGTCGATGACCTGCTGGTCGAGGGATGCCTCTACCTGGTGGAGCAGGTCCATCCTGATAGTGGTGGCCGCCACCCATCCGGCGGCGTCAACACCCAGGTCGGGCGCGGCTCCCGGCTGAGTCCGCGTGGCGATCCCGTAGAGCCGCTCGGCTCCGGCGACCTGCGCACCAGCGACCACCGCGTTGCGCAGGCCCAACCACCCGCCAGGGGCCAGTTCGACGAACATGCGGGTGGCCTGTGTGTAGGCCGCGTCCGCACCGAGGATCTCCTGCTGGGCGGCCGGGTAGAGCA
>JAFGOK010000715.1 GCA_016926535.1 Micromonosporaceae bacterium
CGCGGGTCAGACCGGCAGCGATGCCGGCACCGCGCCGTGAAGCAGGAATCCGCCCGGACGCCGCGTGTTCCACGCGCAGCGTGGAGGGAACCTCCGTCGTTTGACGGCGGAAAGAACGTCAATTCGGCAAGCCTGACCTCGTCGTTGGGGTTGAACAGCTGGAGGCGGACAGCCCGGACGGGCGGCCGTACCTGCTGGCCAATCCCTCGCTGGCCACGTTGCCGGTGATCGGGCAGGGCGGGCCGAACAGCGCCCCGGACCCGGAGAAGCTCCTGGCGATCCAGCCCGAGGTCGTCTTCACGACGTACGCGACGGATCAGGCTGCTGCGAACACGCTCCAGTCGAAGACCGGGATCCCGGTGGTGGCGCTGAGCTACGGTACGACCTCGACGTTCGATCCGAAGGTCAATGATTCACTAACCACGATCGGCACGATCTTGGGCTTGGAGGGTCGGGCCACTGAGCTGGTTGAGTTGATCGCAGGATTCCAGGCTGATCTGGATGCCCGGACCCGGGACGTGGCCGAGGAGGACCAACGTCGGGTCTACGTGGGCGGGCTGGGCAGCCGGGGCACGCACGGCATCGAGAGTACGCAGGGCCGTTACGCCCTGTTCGATGCGGTGCACGCCCGGAACGTGGTGGACGAGACCGGCAAGACCGGTTCTGTGATGATCGACAAAGAGCAGATCATCCGGTGGGATCCGGACAAGATTTTTTTTGACGGGGCGGGATGGGCGGCTGTCCTCGATGACTACCGGAAGAACGCCGAGTTCTACCAGACCCTGTCGGCGGTGAGAAACGGGGAACTCTACGCCATCCTGCCGTACAACTTCTACACGACGAACCTTGAGACGGCGATCGCGGATGCCTACTTCATCGGGGCGGTTCTGTATCCTGACCGGTTTTCCGATATCGATCCAGCGGCCAAGGCCGACGACCTCTACCGGAGTTTCCTCGGCACAGCGGCCTACGGGCGGATGGCCGAAACGTACGGCGGGTTCCGGCGACTTGCCTTCGACACCTAGATGCGTTTAACATCTAGGTGTCGAAGGAGGAACGTAATGCCGGGTGGGCGAGGTCAAGGATGGGGCGGCCGTCACGGCCACGGGTGGCAGGGCGGCCGGGGTTCCGGCGGGCCTGGCTCGGGGCGGGGCGGCGGCTGGGGTGCCCCGCTTGAACCAGCGGTCCTCGCCGTGCTGGCCTCCGGGCCGGCGCACGGCTACGACCTGCGCGGTGCGATCGAGCACCTGGCCGGGACGCTGCTGCCAGCAGATCCCGGCGGCCTGTACCGGCTACTGCGCCGAATGGAGGACGACGGCCTGGTCACCTCGACCTGGGCCGAGGGGTCCCACGGGCCGCAGCGCCGCCAGTACCAGCTCACCAGGGACGGCCTGGAAGCGCTCGGCGTCTGGCGGGAGCAGCTGGAACGGCGCAGCTCCGCGTTGCGGGCGATCGTCGCCGCCATCGACAGCGCGTTGACGCGCACCTCATCACAGCGGGCCGGCGACGACGCCGGCTCTGATCAGAAAGGACAACAACCATGCCAGGCAGAGACGGAACCGGACCACAGGGCGACGGAGCGATGACCGGGCGAGGCCGGGGTGGCTGCGGCCAGGGCTCAGCAGCTGGCTGGGGCTTCGGCCGAGGCCGGGGCTTCGGCCGAGGCGCTGGCCGCGGCTGGGGCGCGGGCGGAGGCCAGGGCGCCGGCCGGGGTCGCGGCTTCTTCCGGGGATTCGGCCGGGGAGGCGCTGGCCAGGCCCCTCAGCCGAAGTGACAGCGCTCGGGACAACGACGTGATCAGAGTGGTGTCGCTGGTGCCGTCGTTGACCGAAGCGGTGGCACTGACCCTGCCCGGGGCACTGGTCGGAGCAACCCGCTGGTGTACCCATCCTGCGGAGCTGGACGTGCCCCGGGTCGGGGGTCCCAAAGATCCGGACCTGGCCGCGATTCGTGACCTTGCACCGGACTTGGTGGTCATGAGTGTTGAGGAGAACCGCCGCGTCGACGCCGAGGCGCTGCGCGCGGCGGGGACCTCGGTCTATGCGGTTCATCCGCAGGACATCGACTCAGCTCTGACCATGCTGGCCGACCTGGTCGGCCAGCTGGGCGTCCGCCTGGAGCCCAGCTGGCTCTCCGAGGCCCGAGCCGCTTGGGCCCGCCTGCCAGCCGTACGGAAGCCGAAGACGCCCGTCAAGCGAGGGCTCGTGCCAGTCTGGCGCGAGCCGTGGATCGTTGCCGCCGGAGGTACCGTCGCCGCAGACGTCCTCCGGCGGTTGGGCGTGGCCGACGTCGTTCCCAGCGGGCCTGTTCCTGCCTACCCTGCGATGCCGCTGGAGGCGCTGCGAGCGCTCTCCCCGGAAATGGTGGTGTTTCCGGATGAGCCATATTATTTCACCGCCACAGATGGGCCTGAGGCGTTCTGGGGGCTGCCCTGCTATCTTGTGTCCGGCCGGCACCTGTTCTGGTACGGCCCGTCGCTGGCCCAGGCACCCCGGATCCTCGCCGAGCAACTGGCACAGCCGGTCATGCCTCAAGGATGAGCGATCTGGCCGGTCCCCAGCGACTGTGCCCTTGCCCCTCGAAGGACGTTTCCCCATGCTGACGACGGCCGTGGCTGGCTTGATCACCTTTGCCTTCACCACCCTGATGACCATCGCTGGGCTCGGAACGGCCTTCATCATGATCCCGGTGCTCCTTGCCCTCGGCGTTGAGATTCATACCGCCATGGCGGTCGCCCTGCTGCTCAATGCCATCTCTATGACGGTGGCCTCGGTCGCCTTCATCCGTAAACGGCTGGTGGGCTGGAACGTGACTGTGCCGATCACGGTCGCAGCAGTCGTACTGTCCCCTGTGGGCGTTCGGGTCAGCCACCATCTTGATCGGGACAGCCTGCTCTGGCTGTTCTCGGGGTTTCTGCTGTTTGCCGCGTCGATGATGCTGTTCTACGCTCCCCGCGACCGGCCGCAACTCGGAAG
>JAFGOK010000716.1 GCA_016926535.1 Micromonosporaceae bacterium
GCCGGGCCCCAGGACCGCATGCGCTCGAAGCGGGGACGGTGTGGTCGCTGGGCTGGCAGGCGGCCTGGTTGCCGGGCCGGGAGTTGGCTGCGGGGCTGCCCCGTCGAGGTGTAGGTCGTCACCTGGTCTCCCGGTACTTCTTCGCCACGGTCGTCGCGAATTTCCCCGTCTCGCCGTCCTGCATGAACAGGGCCAGCGCCGTGTCGATCTCAGCGCTCCACGCGTTGTTCGCGACGACTCCGTGGGCGAGCGATCCGACGATTGTGGTCTTCGGATCCCGCCACTGCTTGAGGTTCCAGGCGAGATAGTCCTTGTATGGGCCGGAGTCGGCGTCGGTCCGGGCAGGGATGGACCCCTTGATGGGGTTGAAGAGATTCTGGCCCTCGACCGAGCCGCATTCGACGAGCCACTTCTTCGCGAGCGTCGGATGCTGGGAACCCGTCGGCAGGGTGAACGCGTCGGAGAGGAAGTCGAAGACGCCTTCAGTGCCGGGCGAGGCGACGACATCGTATTCGGCCCGCCATTTGAGCTGTTTTGTCAGTGAAAAATAGGAATTCGCCCAGTCGCCCATGACCGCGTAGACCGCCGTGCCGTCGATCACCCGGTCAATCTGGGGTTGCCAGTCCGAGGCAGCTGAACGCAGGTCCGTGTACCGCAGGATCTGCTTGAAGGTCTCCAGAGCGGCGGTGACCTCCGTTGAAAGCCAGCTTGTCCTGCCGGTCCACAGGCCGACGTACAGGTCCGGGCCGAGCTCGCCCAGCAAAACGGTTTCCAGCAGGTGTTTCTGGGTCCACGCCGACCCGAGGGCCAGCGGCGTTCTGCCGGTCGCCGCGATGCCAGGGGCCTGGGCAAGGAATTCGTCCCAGGTTTTCGGAGGGGCGGCGAGGTCGAGTTCCTCGAGAGTTGCCGGGGAATACCACATCAGATTCGCCCGGTGAATATTGACGGGCACTGCGTAAATTTTGCCGTCAATGGTCAGATTGTCCAGCAGACCCTGCGGCAGGGTCGTCATCCATCCCTGCTCCTCGAAGAGGTCGGTAAGGTCCTGGACCTTTTCCGACCGGACATCGTCCAGGAGTTCCAGGCCGGCGTGCCGCTGATAGGAATCCGGTGGGTCGTTGGCGAGTAGCCGGCTGGCCAGAATGGCTTTGGCATTCGACCCCGCCCCGCCGGAAACCGCGGCGTTGACGAATTCGATGTCGGGGTTGGCCGTTGTGAAATGTTTGATCATCGCTTCGAGGCCTTCGCCCTCTCCCGGCCCGGTCCACCAGGAATACACCTCGAACCGGTTGGCGTTCGCGCCGGCCTGACCCGGGAGATAAAGGGGCAGAGCGAACAGGGCGGCGGTGAGAACAAGAGCGATGAAGCCACCCCGGCCTTGAAGCATCTGGCCTCCCTGAAGATCATTGATTGCGCATTGAGAACCTATCCCGAACGCTGGGTAGCAGGCATCACTCGATTGTCGGTGGCTGACTAGCACCTTCCGGCGGCGGAAACCACCTGTGGACCGGACCCGAGAGCCGGGAAAACGGATGAACGGCCAGTCGCGTACGACCTGGTGGCATCCGAATAACTCCGAGCGGACGACGGTAGGCTCAGCGGAGTACCCCCTCCATACCGCTGCTGGGCCCGACCGCCGCGGGGGAACCGTGTCGTGCCACCACGAGGACATCCCATGAGACTCGCTGGCCTGCTCACCGCTGCCAAGGTCGACCCGGCGCTCGCTCGCCTGGCGACGCTGGCCAAGAGCCGGAGTGAGGACCAGGTCCAGATCACCGCTCCGCCGAGCCTGCGCCCCGTGCTCGTCGCCCTCGCGGTGACCGCTCGTCCCAGCGGTGCCGTCCTGGCCGTCACCGCGACCAGCAGAGAGGCAGAAGACCTCGCGGAAGCCCTGGGCTGCCTGATCGATCCGGACTCGATCGCGGTGTATCCCTCCTGGGAGACCCTGCCCCACGAGCGACTTTCTCCCCGCTCCGACACGGTCGGCAGGAGGCTGGCCGTCCTGCGGAGGCTGGCCCATCCAGTCGGAGAGGGGGTCGGCTTGCGGGTCGTGGTCGCACCGGTGCGCTCGGTGCTGCAACCCCAGCTTCGAGGCCTTGGTGATCTTGAGCCGGTCGAGCTGGTTGCGGGCGCCCAGGTCGAGATGGACGCCGTCATCGGCCGCCTGTCCGAGATCGCGTACACCAGGGTCGATCTCGTGACGAAGCGGGGCGAGTTCGCCGTCCGGGGCGGCATCCTCGACGTGTTCTCACCGACGGACGAGCACCCGCTGCGGGTCGAGTTCTGGGGCGACGAGATCGAGGAGATCCGGAGTTTCTCAGTCGCCGACCAGCGCACGCTGGAGGCCGTGCGGCGGCTGTGGGCTCCGCCCTGCCGGGAGCTGCTGCTGACCCCGGCGGTCAGGGCTCGCGCCGCTGCCCTCTGCACCGACCATCCGCAGCTGGCGGAGATGCTGGACAAGCTCGCGGACGGGATCCCGGTCGAGGGTATGGAGTCGCTGGCCCCGGCGCTGCTCGCAGGCAGCCCGGAGGGGGCTGACCGCGGGTCGCTGGAACTGCTCTCGCACTGCCTGCCCCGGGACACGACGGTGCTGCTCTGCGACCCGGAGCGGATCAGGACCCGGGCGCACGACTTGGTCCGCACCAGCGCGGAGTTCCTCGCGGCGAGCTGGGCCGCGGCGGCCGTCGGCGGCCAGGCGCCCATCGATCTCGGCTCCGCCTCGTTCCGCACCCTGGCCCAACTCCGGGCGACCGCCGAGGACCTGGGCCACCGCTGGTGGTCGGTGAGCCCGTTCGGCGCGCCGGAAGGCAGCTCCGGGGCAGGGGAGCCCGCGCTCGATGAGGGCGGGCCCAGGCTGCCTGGCGCTCCGGCTGAGATCGTCGACGACGCGGTGACGGTCGTGGTCAACGCCTCCCCGGCACCGCTGTACCACCAGGACACCGCGCGGGTCGTCCAGGATTTGACCCGGCTGGCCGGCGCGGGCTGGCGGGTTGTCCTGGTCTTCCCGGGCCCTGGGCTGGCGCAGCGTGCCTCGGAGGTCCTCTCCGACGCCGGGGTCGGGCTCGCCGTGGTCGACCGGCTCGGGGAGCCGCCCAGGGAGGGCATCGTCACGATCGCGACGGGCGACCTGGGCAACGGCTTCTTCGACGAGGCCGGCAAGCTCGCCGTCATCACCGGGGCGGACGTCTCCGGAGGGCGAGGCGCGACCACCCGCGACATGCGCAAGCTGCCCAGCCGCCGGCGCAATCAGATCGATCCGCTGGAGTTGCGGTCCGGGGATTTCGTCGTGCACGAATCACACGGTATCGGCAGATACGTTGAGATGGTCCAGCGGACCGTCAACGGCGCGGACCGGGAGTACCTGGTCATCGAGTACGCGGCGAGCAAGCGTGGCCATCCCGGAGACCGCCTGTTCGTCCCGACCGACTCGCTCGACCAGCTGTCGCGGTACGTCGGGGGCGAGAGCCCGACCCTGCACAAGCTCGGAGGCTCTGACTGGGCCAAGTCAAAGGCCAGGGCTCGCAAGGCGGTCAGGGAGATCGCGGCTCAGCTGATCCAGCTCTATGCCGCGCGGCAGGCCGCGAAGGGGCACGCGTTCGGGCCAGACACCCCGTGGCAGCGGGAGCTGGAGGACGCCTTCCCGTACCAGGAGACCCCCGATCAGCTGGCAGCGATCGAAGAGGTCAAGCAGGACATGATGGTCCCGACGCCGATGGACCGGCTGATCTGCGGTGACGTTGGCTACGGCAAGACCGAGATCGGCGTGCGCGCAGCGTTCAAGGCGGTGGCAGACGGTCGTCAGGTCGCGGTCCTCGTCCCGACGACCCTGCTGGCCCAGCAGCACTACAACAC
>JAFGOK010000717.1 GCA_016926535.1 Micromonosporaceae bacterium
CAGCCAGTCGCAGATGGCGTCCGCTGGTTCCCGCCACCTGGCGTCCAGCATCAGGTCGTGGCCCATACCGGGGAAGAGCAGCGGCGCGCCACCATAGCGCTCGGCGACCCGCTCCAGCGCCGGCCTGGGAACGATTCGGTCATCCGGGCTGCCGACGACCAGCACCGGCGGGTCTGCGACCGGACGCTCCGGGCGCTGCGCCAGCAGCAGTTGCCGCTGGACGCGGCGGGAGGGGCCGTCCAACCGCCCGGCGAACTCCTCAGCCTGCGCGGACGCCAGCTCCCCGCTGAACAGCTGCCGCCAGCTCAGCCGGATCGTCCCGCCGATGATCGCCGGCAGCATGCCAGCCGGGTTGCGCCGCAGCAGGCCGGCTGCCAGGGCGATCCCGCCGAACACCGGGGAGACCAGCACCCCGGCCCGCGCGGGATACCTCGCCAGCGCCATCGCGACCACCAGCGCCCCGCCACCGTGGCCCAGCAGCACGGCCTGGCGAGGCAGCGACGCGGCGACCTGAACGACATCGTGCGTGTACGCCCGCAGGTCCGCCGATGGTGCGGCGTCGCTGCGACCATGCCCGCGCAGGCTCATCGCGTGGGTCGGGAATCCCCGCTCCGCGAAATGGTCCAGCCAGTGCTCCGCGTACGCCCAGGCGCCATGTCCGAGCCCCGGAACGAGCAGCACCGGGGGCGGGGCCGCCTGCCGCGCGCCGCCTGGCCCCTCCAGCTCATCGGGAGGACGGGCCACCAGCACCTCCCGCCGGGCCGGCGCCGGTAGATCCCACGACTCGGCAGGTCGGAGCACCCTGGTCAGCTGCGGGTCACGGGTCTTCAATTGACCGCCTCCAACTCGTTGAGCGCCCGTTCCAGCGCCCGCAAGTACACCAGGTGATTGACCTCGAACGTGTGTCTCGGCGAGTCGCAGACCGCGGTGGCGGTGTACCGCCGGTGGTCGTCCGCCCCATGACGTGCCAGCACCTCCCGCGCTCGTTGCTCTGAGGTGTCCAGCGCCCGCAACCACTTCGCCGCCAGCACACTCTGCCAGTGCACGCAGGCCAGCAGGTTCGTCTCCGGCTGGATGAGGCCAACAACGGCCAGCGTTGGGTGGTCCGGGGACAGCAGGTGCCAGCGCAGGCGCAGGTGCCCGGCCGGATCAGGCCCGAGCACGTCCGCCGGGAGGAAACCGAAGGTCGGGACGTACCCCGTCGCGAAGACCACGATGTCCGGATCGATCACCCTCCCATCGGTGAGGGTGACCTCCGTGCGACCGAACCGGGCGACCTCCGGCACCGGAACGATGCCCCCGTGCCCGATCTGGTATGTCAGCTGGCTGTTGATGATCGGATGGGTCCGCAGCACCTCGTGGTCCGGCGCGGGCAGGCCGAATCTGGTCAGGTCACCGCCGGTGCGGCGGACGACCCTCGCCGCCAGCCGGGAGCGCAACCAGCGGGGCATCCTCGCGGTCTGGAGGCGAACACCCATCTGGTCGGCCGGCCACCCGTTGACGTACTTGGGGATGTACCAGTACCCCCGGCGGCTGGAGTGCCAGCACCCAGCCGCGACCCCGGCGGCCTCCACGGCGATCTCGCAGCCGGTGTTGCCTGCTCCGACGACCAGCACCCGCTTGCCTCGCAGCTGGCCTGGCCCCTGGTAGTCGGCGGAATGCACGACCTTGCCCTGGAACCCGGCCAGCCCTTCATAGCTGGGCTGGTTCGGCACGGTGTGGTGCCCGTTGGCGACGACGACGGCGGTATAGCGCATGATGCGGGATGATCCACCCCGCTGCCCGGAGATCGTCACGTCCCACCGGGAGGAGGCTGCCGAGCTGGTCCCAGCAAGCCCGGTCGCGGCACCGAGGCCACCAGCGCCGCCCGGCTCCGGCCCAGCCGGCTGCACCCGCACCACCTCGGTGCCGAACCAGATATGTTCCCGCACGCCGAAGTGATCGGCATAGCGCTCAAGATAGGACAGCAGCTGGGCGTGGCTCGGGTAGTCCGGCCAGTCGTCCGGCATCGGAAAGTCCGGAAACTGGGTACATGCCCTCGATGTGATCGGATGGGTCGAGGTCAGGGCGGGGCTACGCCCGTTGCGCGGATTCCACCCCCCACCGACACTGGTCTCCCGCTCGTAGCAGTCGACGGCGAACCCCTGCGCCCTGAGGTTCTTGATGGTGGTCAGCCCGCTGGCCCCGGCTCCGATGACACAGACAGTCTCGCCGCGGTCATAGACGGGCTCACCACCACGCCAGATCGCCGCCACCGGGGCGGTCGTACGGTCGTTCGTCACGTGGGTCTCCTGTGCACGGGTTCTGGCGTCGAATCCTTTCGGGGTCGAGTACCGTTGGCAACCCTCTCACCCCGACCGGGCGAGATCCGCAGCCCCGATCAGCCCGGCGGTGTTCCCCAGCTTCGCAGGCAACAGCTTCGCCACCGGCATTCGCCCACGATGCGAAAGCGCCTCGTCATAGGCCCGCAGCGCCGGCGTGAGCAGCAACTCCCCCGCCTCGATCAGCCCTCCCCCCAGGACGAGTACCTGAGGATCGAACGTCTGGACCAGATCGGCCAGCAGTGGCCCGACCCAACGGGCGACCTCCTTGAAGGCATCGAGTGACACCGGGTCCCCGGCCCTCGCCGCAGCCGTGACCATCGGTCCGCTGATCTGGTCGACCGCTCCGTCCGCGAGTTCGAGCAGGATCTTGGCGGATCCCGGGTTGAGGTTGGCCGCCTGCCGCGCGATGCGCACCAGGGCGGTGCCGCTGGCGTACTGCTCGTAGCAGCCACGCCGACCGCAGCGGCACGGCAGCCCATCACGAACTGCGGAGGTGTGCCCCACCTCACCAGCGACGCCATGCGCTCCCCGGAGGAGACGCCCGTCGAGGATCACCCCGCCCCCGATGCCCGTCCCGAGGGTGACCAGCACCATGGAGTCGCGGAAGTCCTTCCCGGTCCCGTAGACGAACTCAGCCCACGCGGCGGCATTCCCGTCGTTCTCCACCACGACCGGCAGGCCGATGGCGTCGGAGACCGACTGCCGTAGCGGCTCGTCCCGCCACGCCAGGTTCGGCGAGAACATCACCGTCGACCGGGTGGCGTCAATCCAGCCTGCGGCTCCGATGCCGACGGCTGTCACCTCATGGTCGGCCCTCAGCTCCTCGATCACGCCGACGATCCGGTCGAACGCCTTGTGGGAATCGTCCGCCGGGGTCGCCTTCCGAACCTGGGTGAGCACAGTCCCCGCACGATCGACCACGCCAGCAGCCACCTTGGTGCCGCCGATGTCGACCCCGAGCGTGAGCTCGCTCACCGGCCGACCAGCCCCTCGACCCGGCGCTTGAGTTCCTTCAACGCTGTGTCCATGATCACTTTCTCCGCCTTACGCTTCATCATCCCGATCATGCTGATCCCGAGCTCGATCGAGAGGGTGTACTTCACAACCGAGCTATCGCCCTGGCCAGGGACGATGTCGTAGGAACCGTCGTGGGCACGCATGACCCGCGATGGTGCGACGAGCCTCCACTCGATCCGGCTGAGATCTTCGGCATACTCGTATTGCAGGGTGTACTCATCGGTGAGTACCCCTGCGTCAAGCACAAACCGGACTTGGCTCGCATAGCCATCCTCGTACTCCTCGACGATCTCGACGGTTTGTACCGCCGAGACCCACTCTGGGTAACGCCCAAAGTCGCAGATCACCTCGGCGACGCGGGCCAGCGGCGCGTCGATCACGATCGACTGGGTCGAGACGTCGGTCATGCGAGGCAGGCTACCCCGGTTCGGAGATCGCCAACCGACAACCCGGCAGCGGCGGAGGGCCCGACGGGCAGCTTCGCCGTCGACCGGCTGTGCCAGCCGATCGACGCACGGTAGGTTTCCGGCAAGGTGTTTCCCGGATCGTGGCACGACGGTTCCGGTCCGGGGCGGGAGCAGACGAGGAGGCGCCGTGCGCGAGTTCAGCGTGCCGCCGGTTGCGACGATCGCGGAGTCCCTGACGCTCCCGAGCGCAGTGTGGGCCAACGCGGAGCAGGCTCCCGAGTTCCCGGCCTTCGCCCGGCTCACCGCCACCGGGTGGCAGGAGGTGACCTGTGCGGCGTTCCGCGACGAGGTGGTCGCGCTCGCCAAGGGCCTCCTCGCCTTCGGCCTCCAGCCCGGCCAGCGAGTCGGGTTGATGAGCAAGACCCGGTACGAGTGGACGGTCATCGACTATGCGATCTGGGCCTGCGGCGGGGTGACCGTCCCGATCTACGAGACCTCAAGCACCGCCCAGGTCGAATGGATCCTGTCCAATTCCGGGGCTACCGCCTGTTTCGTCGAGACCGATCGGCACAACGAGATCGTCTCCGAGGTCAGCGCCCGCTGCCCGGCCCTGCGCCAGGTATGGCAGATCGAACGTGACGGCCAGCCCTATGCCATTCCGCACCTGACCGCCCAGGGCGCGACCGTGCCGGATGAACGCGTCGATCAGGCCTGGGGGGCACGGTGCGCCAGCGACCTCGCCACGATCATCTACACCAGCGGAACGACCGGGAATCCGAAGGGCTGCATGTTGACCCATCGGAACATCGGGTTCAACGCCAGCAACGTGCTGCCGGTCCTGGACCCGCTGATCCGCGAGGGTGAGACCACGCTGCTGTTCCTCCCGCTCGCCCACTCCTTCGCCCGGCTCATCCAGTGCGCCGCGTTCCAGGTCCGGGCGACGGTCGCACACACCTCCGACATCAAGGGCCTGGTCGGTCACCTCGAGTCGTTCCGACCGACCTTCCTCCTCGCCGCCCCGAGGGTGTTCGAGAAGGTGTACAACGGGGCGAAGCAGCGCTCACACGCTGAGGGCAAGGGCCCCATTTTCGACCGCGCTGAGCGGGTCGCCATCGCGTACAGCGAGTCGCTGGACACTGGTCAGGGCCCAGGAGCGCTGCTCCGGGTACAGCACGCGCTGTTCGACAAGCTGGTCTACAGCAGGCTCCGAAGCGCGATCGGCGGTCGATGCAACGGTGCCATCTCCGGCAGCGCCCCGCTGGGGACCAAACTCGGGCACTTCTTCCGCGGGGTCGGCATCGTCATCTACGAGGGGTACGGGCTGACCGAGACCTCCCCGGCGGTCGCGGTCAACCTCTGCCGGGCCCAGCGGATCGGCACCGTCGGCCGCCCGTTGCCAGGGGTGACCGTCAGGATCGCCGAGGACGGCGAAATCCTGGTCAAGAGCGACATCGTGTTCAAGGGGTACTGGGGCAACGAGCAGGCGACCGCCGAAGCCATCGACCCAGAGGGTTGGTTCCACACTGGAGACCTCGGGGCGCTCGACGAGAAGGGCTACCTCACCATCACCGACCGGAAGAAGGACATCATCGTCACGGCAGCGGGGAAGAACGTCGCCCCTGCCGTGCTGGAGGATCGGGTACGGGCTCATCCCCTGATCAGCCAGTGCGTCGTCGTCGGAGACCGCAAGCCTTTCATCGCATCGCTGGTGACTCTCGACGAGGAGGCCCTGATGCTGTGGAAGAAACGCAACGACCGTCCGCTGGACACCCCGACCGCGGAGCTGAGACACGATCCCGACCTCCGGTCGGAGATCCAGCAGGCCATCGACGAAGCCAACGCGGCGGTTTCCCGGGCGGAGTCGATCCGGGAGTTCCGCATCCTCCCGGAGGACTTCGTCGAGGCCAACGGTGAGATCACACCGTCAATGAAGGTCAAGCGGGCGGTGGTGTTGCAGCACTACGCCGCCGAGATCGCTTCGATCTACGGCGGGTAGTCCCGTGGCCAGCGGACGCATCTGCCGCCAGCATGCCATGGCGGTCCTGGCACGAGCCGTCATCCTGCTCATCACCGCGACGCTGACCCTCGGCATGGCCCGGGACAGCAGGGCCGTCCACTGGCTCGCACTGATCGCGATTGCGGCTCTCCCGGCCTCCATCGGCGCGGCGCATCAGGTCATCGGCCCGCTTGCCCGGCTGGCCGAGATCGTCTTGACCGCCCTGGCCGCCGCAACCCTGGCCGCGACCCCGTCCGCTGGGATCTCCGCGGGTCAGGCTGCTGCGGCGATCCTGCCGTACCTCCCCGTTCCTGTCATCGCGGCGACCCTCCACCGGCGCAAGAACGAAACCGTCTGGCTGCTGGCTGTTGCCGGGGTGGTCCTGGGCGGTGCAGCCCTGCTCGACCCGCGCCTGCGCGAGGTCGCATACCTCGGAGCATGCGCGGAGTGGGTGGTCCTGACGGCCCTGGCTGCCAGCATCGCCGGAGCGCAGCAGCACAGCCTGCTGGCCCGGCGCAACCAGCCCCAGCCGTACGCCGAGGCGACCCGCCTGCTGACCCAGCTGCGCGGGGTCGCCCGGCAGTTGCCGGGCGCCACCCTCGATCCGGGAGGTCTCGCAGAGCATCTCCTCGAGGATCTCCAGACCACCGCCCCGGTGACCCGGGCCGCCGTCCTGTCCGCCAGCGGGGGTGGACGTCTCGTCGTGCTCGCCCAGCACGGTGCTGAACGGGTCGCGTGGGAGACAGCCCTCGACACGGAGAGCGCGATCGCGGATGCCTGGGCAAGCCAGCAACCACACACGACCAATCGCTCCCAGGCACGATCCGGCACCAGCGACCCCGGCGAGATCTCGGCCCTCGTGGTGCCGCTGGTCGCTGGAGTTCGGACAGTTGGGCTTGTCGCGATGGAAACAGACACGCCGGGGGCGTATCCTCCGCACATCGTCGCTAAGGTGATCGCGATCGCGGCACCGGCTGCGCTGCGGTTGGAAGCCGCGCTGCTCTTCGATGAGGTCCGATCACTCGCGACCACAGAGGAACGTCAGCGGCTGGCTCGTGAGATCCACGACGGTGTAGCTCAGGAGTTGGTCATGGTCGGATATGGCATCGACAACGCCCTCGCGGCGCTGCCTGACGTCGATGCTGCTGCCCAAGATCTCCGATCGTTGCGAAGCGAGGTCACACGGGTCATCACGGAACTCCGACTGTCATTGTTCGAGCTGCGCAGTGAGGTCGACCGGTACGGCGGGCTCACGGCGGCGATCGCTGACTACGCGAGAAACGTGTGCGCTTCCGCAGGGCTTCGGGTCCACCTGTCGCTCGACGAGTCGACAGCGCGGCTGCCTGCGGCGACCGAGGCGGAGTTGTTACGGATCGCCCAAGAGGCCATCACCAACGCGCGCAAGCATGCCGGTGCTGAAAACCTCTGGGTGACATGTATCGTCGATCCACCATTCGCGCAGGTTGAGGTCTCCGATGACGGAAAGGGCATCGCGGACCCTCACCCAGGCGGGCGGTACGGTCTTACGATCATGGCAGAAAGAGCGGAACGTATCCGAGGCCGCCTGGAGATCACACCACGGGTGCCAAACGGCACGACTGTGGCGGTTGTGCTCGGAACCGCGCCCCGGCGCGGTAGCGTGTGAGACACCAGAGGGAGAGAGCACCGCGTTATGTCCACTACCGCGACGACGCCCACGACGCGCACGAAGGTCCTGTTGGTTGACGACCATGACCTCATCCGCCGGGGCTTGCGCCACGCATTTGAGCGCGATCGCCAGTTCGAAGTGGTCGGCGAGGCAGCCACGGCAGCCGAAGCCATTCGCCAGGCCGGCGCCTTGCAGCCGGACGTGGTCATCATGGATCTGCGCCTGCCCGACGGTAGCGGCCTTGAGGCCACCAGAGCACTACGCAAGACCAGCGCGACGATGGGCATCGTCGTGCTGACCATGTATGCCGGCGACGACCAGCTCTTCGGCGCGCTCGAAGCCGGGGCCAGCGCATTCGTTCCCAAGACCGCACCTGCGGACGAGGTCGTCGCGGCGGCGCGCCATGCCGCTTCAGCGCCCGGAGCATTCACTGCCGCCGATCTCGCGGAGGCGATGAAGCGCCGGCTCGCCCCGAGCGGGCCCCAGCTGTCGCCGCGGGAGGGGCAGGTGCTGCGGCTGCTGGCCGACGGCATGAGTGTTGCCGGGATCGCGAAGCAGCTGTTCGTCTCGGAGTCAACAGCCAAGACCCACATCTCAAAGCTCTATGAAAAGCTCGGCGCGGCCAATCGGGCGCAGGCGCTGATGACCGCGCTGCGGCTCGGGCTGCTCGAAGCGCCGGACGCCCCGAAGTTCTGAGCATCCTGCGGTCTTGGGCGCTCAGGCGCTCGCAGCGCTCAGGCGCTGCCAGCGTCCGGGCGCCCCGGCGTTTGCCCTGAATGTTCAGAACGTCACTGATGTCACACTGCGGCAGCGGCAAGCCTGCCGGCTTCCTCGCCCCACGATCTGTCACCCGATCGGGTGATCTCGCCTCGGGGACCTGGCTCACTGGGTCTGGGAGAGGATCGCCCGCATCCGGTCAGCCTGCCGCTGCCAGCCCCACTCGGCCTCAACCCAGGCCCGGCCCTCGGCTCCCAGCTGTGTCGCCAGAGCAGGATCAAGGAGCAGGGTGGTGAGCCGGTCAGCGATGGCCGCGAGGTCCCGGCCGTTCACGACAAAACCGGTCGTGCCCTCGCAGACCGCGTCCGGAGCGCCCCCGGAGTCCCCTGCGACGACAGGCAGTCCGGTCGCGGAGGCTTCGAGGTAGACAATGCCCAAGCCCTCGACGTCCAGACCTGCCCGCCTCGTCCGGCACGGCATGGCGTACACGTCTCCGGCAGCGTAGTGCGCTGGCAGTTCCTCCCACGGCACCGAGCCGGTGAAGACGATGCCGGGGGTCCCTGCCGCCATGGACCGCAGTCGCGCGTCATCGGGCCCGCCTCCGACGATCAGCAGTGCCGCCTCCGGCACCCTTCTCCGGATCAGGGGCATCGCCCGGATGAGCATGTCCTGGCCCTTGCGCCGGACCAGCCGGGAGACGCACACGATGACGGGCCGGTCGGCCAGGCCGGTCCGTCTGCGCACGGCCTGACCGTTGACTCCGGGGTGAAAGGCCTCGAGGTCGACCCCCGGGGCGAGTTGCTGGAGTTCTGTCACGCCGCCCACCACCCTGGCGAGCCGTACCCTGGTGTACTCCCCGAGGTAGGTCATCGTGTCGATCTCCCGACCGATGCGACAGAGCGCCGCCCTGGCTCCCGGGAGTGCCGCCCAGCCGATCTCATGACCATGGGTCTGCGCCACGGCGCGCCTGACGCCCCCAGACCGCCGCAACCGGCCGGCAAGGAGTCCAAGCGGGGCCGCCGCCCCGAACCAGACGGTGTCACAACCCCGCTCCCGAGCGATCGAGGCGACCCGCCTCGCCACCCGGGGGGTCGGCAGGAGCATCTCCGTGCGGTCCCGGATGACCTCGAACGGCTGCCTGGCGTCGAACTCCTCCGCACCGCGCCAGGTCGAGGCATAGACGATCAGTGAACCAGCCGGCTGGCGAATCGCCAGATTGTGCACGAAGGCCTGGATGCCACCTGGCCGTGGCGGAAAGTCGTTGGTCACCAGCAGGGTTCTCGCGGCCTGCTGTCCCGAGCCAGCTGCCTCAGAATGACCGTGTACCCTCACCGCTCACCCCTGGCCCACGCGATGGCGTAGGCCATGCGCTCGACCGTGGTCGGGTGAGAACCGAACAGAACGTGCTCAAGCCACGGAGGGTCTGGATCGCCGAGGTTGACCGTCGCCAGCTTCGCCTCCATGGTCTGGAAGGTGGCCGGGTCGCCGGTCAGGGCCAGCGCATGGAGATCTGCTCTCCCCTCCATCCGGCGAGAGACCACGGACTGCACCGGGGTTGAGAGCAACCCCAGGATCGCGACCACCGCGACGATGAGCGCGACGGCCCGCGGCTGGGCGATGGAATCCACTCCGGCCCGCCGCAGCAGCCACCCCCAGGATCCGATGAGGTACAGGGCGATCACGGCAGCAGCGACCCCGAGCGCGCCGAGGACTGTCCCGGTGACGACGTCCTGACGCTTGGCGTGCCCGAGCTCATGTGCGATGACCGAGGCCACCTCCGCCGGGGATGCCTCGGCCAGCAGCGTGTCATAGACGACGATCCGCCGGGTTGGGCCGATCCCGGAGACGTAGGCGTTCACCGCCCTGGTCCTGCGGGACGCGTCAGCGACGAGCACGTCCCGCACGGGAACCCCGTCCCGTTCTGCCAGGCTGATGAGCTCATCGCGGAGTTGCCCCTGCTCCATCGGCGTGAACCGGTTGAAGACCGGTTCGACGAGGACCGGATAGACGAACGACATGAGCATGACGAGGACGGCGGCGCAGCCTGCCGCGGGTGCCCACCACCAGCGAGGGGCAAGGCGGGCAATCGCGAAGAATCCTCCCAACGCGACGGCCCCGACCACCGCACCGACCGCGTACCCCTTGAGTACATCGACCGTCCAGGCACCCCAGTGCTGGGTCGAGAGACCGTAGTCACGCATGATCGTGTGCTGCCAGGCGGAGATCGGCAGCGTGATCAGCTCGCCGATGAACACGATCGCCAGCCCGCCGAGCAGCGCCCCAGCCAGCCAGTGGCCGCCGAACGGCCGGCTGACCACATCGACGATCCGGGCGCCCAGCGGGGTCAGGCCGAGCAGAACGGCGACGAGCAGGCCAGCAGCCATGGCCGCGTACGAGCCCGGACGCAGCGCGGCTCGGAATTCCCTGCCGCGGGCGACGGCCTCCGCCGAGATGCTCTCCAGCGCCGCCAGCTGATCGGCCCGAGGGGCCGGTGGTGCTGTCAGGGGCACCCGCAGCAGCGTGATCGTCACCATCGCGATCACCAGGGCTCCCAGCGTCCCTGCCGCGAACCATCTCGGCGTCATCGCACACCCCTTCCGGCGCCTGGGGAACAGGCGAACGGGCCGATCCTATGAGTTGAGGTGAAGCAGCGGGGAGGTCAGCAATGGTCAGGCCCTTGCCAGGCGGCGCAGCAGGGCGTCTGAAACGAGCGGATACGCCCCGTGCCTCCGGACGCCGTCGGCGACCTCCCTGTCCGACGAGACAACGATCACAGGCCGCCCTTCCGGCTCCGCCCGCACCAGCCGCCGGATCAGATCATCGGCGGTCTGGCCCTTGCGGGAGAACAGCACGCGCACTCCTCGGGGAGAGGGAGGCAGCCCGAGCACCCGCTCAGCACCGTCAAAGACCACGGTCACCTCGGCCTGGGTCTGGGCCGCCAGCCCCCCAAGGCCAGCGACCAGCCGGCGCCGCTGGTGTTCGAGTGACATCTCGCCGAACCCACGTTTGGTGACGTTGTAGCCGTCAACGACGAGATGGGCCTGGGGGAGCGCAAGCAGCCGGTCCAGCCGCTCGGGATCGTCTGCGGACAGGGCACGGGCCTTGCCAGCGCCAGCGATCTCCGGGCGATCAGCGGACGTGTCCGCGACAAAGTCGGCTGGCAGCCGATCGACCGGGTCAAGCGCAAGTTCCCGGCGCAGCCCAGCGGAAGCCCTGGTGATGGTTTCCAGCAGCAGCCACAGCCGGGCGTCGTCGACCGCCCTGGCGTCCTTGGCCGTCTGTCTCGCCGCGCCGGCGACACACTCGGCCTCCGCGAGCTTGGCCTTGAGCCGCCGGATCTCGGCGTCCCGGTCCGCGACAGCCCGTGCCGCCCGCCCCTTCTCGATGGCGAGCAGCTCCGCTGCCCTCTTGTGGCCAGCCTGGCTGTCCCGCAACGCCTTCGCCGCGCTCCTCGCCTCGTCCCGCACCGAGGCGGCCTCGTCCCTGAGCCGGGCAAGCTCATCCCGGAGCTTGTCCGCCTCGACCCGCGCGACCGCCCGCTCGTGCTCCGCCCTCGAAAGCCGCTGTTCCAGGACGCGGAACCGTTCCGTCACCTCAGCCCCGGTCGAGTCGACCCGCAGTGCTTCGGTGGCAGCGGACAGCAGTTCGTGCCAGCCGTCCGGGCGGGCAAGGTACGCCAGTGCCGCGACCTCGACCGGGTCGGACGCCGCGGGCGGAGCGCAGGCAAGCACCGCTTCGCCAAGATCCCCCGCCTCGGCCACAGCGTGGTTGGCAAGGCGCTGGCGCAGCAAAGCGTTACCGGACAGCTGGGCAGCGATCATCGCTCCACCAAGCTTCGCCCGCCGAGCGGGGGTGAACTTCGCAATCCGGCGAAGCGGGGTGGGCAGCTCATCACCTGGGATCCCGGACATCGCCGCGGAAGCGAGGGCAATGACCCGTTGCCGCACCGATTCCGGCAGCAGCGGTTCACCGGCGCCGCAGCTCGACTCCGGCTGATCCGGACGCTCAGCAGCGGACTCAAGCACGGACATGGTGTCTAGTGTCGCATCGCAGCTGGCGATTCCCTCGACGCCGGGAGAGAAGCACAAGGAGACGGCGGATAAAATGGATATAATGGCGTCTTTCACAGACACTCAGCTAGCTGTTTCCGCGACCTATCGATTGACCATCGGACGTTCGCTCATACTCAAATGGCCAATCGACGTTCGGTTGGCTCACTAGGCTTGAAACCATCCGCATCGGGAATGCCCGGCAAGCTCGGAGAGAAGGCAGGGGGTGGAAACGCAGAACCGGAATGCCAGGCGGGTTGGCCAGCGTGATGCTCGGGCGGACATGATAGGGAGAGACTGCAGCCGAGGCCCGACGACCAAGGAGGTGCCGTATGGATCCCGGTTTTCACCGGACCGAGCGGCGCCCCGGCGCGGCTTCCGCAGACCTCTCCACCACCGGCGCAGGCCCCCCCGATGCCGGCGGCCAGGACGAGCAGGTGACAACCCCTCCCCCCCAGACGTTCACCTCCGGTCTCGGCGGATTCCTTCCCGGGGACCCGGTGGTGACCTATTCCAACGCGATCTCCCAGCGGTTGCGGGCGATCTTGCCCTGGCCCACGGCCAGCACGAGCGACCCGGTCACAACCCTGCTGCGCACCCACCGCGCCATCCACCCCAGCAGCGACCCCACGCTGCTTCGCAGGGCCTACGGCGTCGCGGAGCAGATGCATCGGGGCCAGATGCGCAAGAGCGGCGAGCCGTACATCACTCATCCGCTCTCGGTCGCGCAGATCTGCGCAGACCTGGGGATGGATACCGTCACCCTGGTCGCGGCGCTGCTGCACGACACGGTTGAGGACACGAAGTACACCCTGGCGGCCCTTGAGGCAGACTTCGGGGCTGAGGTCGCGATCATCGTTGACGGCGTCACCAAGTTCGACAAGGTGTTCTACGGCCAGGACGCAGAGGTCGAAACGATCAGGAAGCTCATCGTCATGGCAGGCCGTGACGTGCGGGTCCTGATCATCAAGCTGGCCGACCGCCTCCACAACATGCGTACCCTCGATGCCCGGTCGCGCTCCTCGCAGGCCCGCATCGCCAAGGCCACCCAGGAGGTCCTGATCCCCCTGTGCGACCGGCTCGGCATCCAGGCGCTCAAGAGGGAACTCGACGACTGGGTGCTGCGGGCCCTCAGCCCGGACGGCTACGCCCGGATCATCGATTACCTCGCCACCCGGCACGGTCGCGAGCAGTACCTTGCGCAGGTCATCGCCCAGGTCAACGCCGAGCTCGACCGTTTCAAAATCGAGGCCACGGTCACGTCCCGGCCGCGGCATCTCTACTCGATCTGGAAGGACACCGTCGCCGGCAACTACGCGGAGCCGCACGACCTTCCCCGCCTGGCGATCGTGGTCGATGGGCCGGACACCGACTGCTACGCCGCGCTGGGCGCGGTCCACGGGCGGTGGCGACCTGTTCCAGGGCGGTTCAAGGATTTCATCGCCTCGCCGAAGAACAACCTCTACCGCTCGCTCCACACCACCGTCCTCGGGCCAAAGGACACCGCCGTCGAGGTACTGATCCGGACCGAGGCCATGCATCGCACCTCCGAGTACGGCATCATCGCCAATTTCCGGTACCCCCAGCACGCGGCGAATTTCGGACCGGCGGCCCAGGCGGAGCAGCTGGGATGGTTACACCGGCTGCTGGACTGGCAGGTCGCGGCGACCGACCCGTCGCAGTTCCTCGACTCCCTGCGCTGCGCCCTGGCGGAAGCCCAGATCATCGTCTTCACCTCGACTGGCCGGCCGGTCCTGCTGCCAGCGGACGCGACGCCGATCGACCTGGCCTACACGCTCTCCGCCGACGTCGGTCACCGATGTATCGGCGCCCGCCTCAGCGGCAGGCTGGTCCCCCTCTCCTCGATCCTCAACGACGGTGACGTCGTCGAGATCATTACCAGGCCGGGGCAGCGCGACGAGTTCGACTTCGACAAGCTCTCCCCGGTGCCCGGCCCGTCCGCCGAGTGGCTTGAGCTGGTCAAGACCCCCCACGCCCGGCTCTACATCAGCAGGTGGTTCTCCGATCACAAGGCCCCCGGTTCCACCATCGCCAACAAGGTCCGGCTCGGCCGGGCGGCGATCGGTCTCTCGCTGCGACAGAAGGAGCGCGGGCTCGCCAGTGACCTGCCGCTGCTGCGGCTGCTGCCCCACCTGGGCTATCCCGACCTCGAAACGCTGCTCGTCGCCGTCGCCGACCACAAGATCTCGGCTGACGAGGTCGTCGAGACGCTGATCGCGTTCGTGGACCAGTCGCCCCCGTAGACCCGCCCGAAGGATCAGGGCGCGTCCCGCGAATCCCTGATCGGAGATCCACGGAACGCGCCTGAGTCAGTCGCGCAGTGCAGACGACGGGGTTACGGACGATGGGATGTGGACTACGGGGTGTAGACGCTGGGCTGGCCGATCGCCGACATGCCGTTCCCGATGAAGAAGCTGGGATGCGGCGGCTGGTTGTACGCGGTGTTCTGCCAGGCGATCGCCTCGCGGTACTGGATGTCGTGCAGCAGCGTCGGGATGCGGGCCGTGGTCAGGTACGGGCTGGCGTAGATCCGCAGGGCGGTGTTGTTCGTCGTCGGCCAGATGACCTCCTCGCGCCAGTCGCCGAGGAGATCGCCGGACAGCGAGGGGGTGGCCTTGGTGCCGTTGTTCGAGTGCACGCCGCTGGCGGTCAGCAAGCGGGTGTCCGAGGAGGTCCCATACTTGTCGATCTTCGTGGCGTCCAGGAGCTCCCGCACCGGGTCAGCATCCCACCAGGACAGGAAGTTC
>JAFGOK010000718.1 GCA_016926535.1 Micromonosporaceae bacterium
AGTAGCGGGGGCTGGATTCGAACCAGCGACCTTGAGGTTATGAGCCTCACGAGCTTCCAGGCTGCTCCACCCCGCAATCAGCACAGCTAATCTAGCCGAAACCGGGCAGAAGTCAAGGGCCGCGGGCCGGGCGGGCCGGAAACTGCCATGCGGCCAGGTCGGACTGCGGCCGGCCCCGACTCGTCCTCCTGCGTCCGCCCGCTACCTCAGGTAGAGCATTTTCCTTTCCATCACCCTGTCGTCCGCCCGGAGCTCGTAGAAGTACACCCCCGCCGCAAGCTCGCGCCCCGCGTTGTCCCGGCCGTCCCAGGTCACGGTGTAGTACCCGGGATTGCGGGAGCCGTTCGCCATCTCGCGGACCACGCGGCCGGTCAGGTCGTAGACCTGCAGCCTGACATCGGCCCGCGCCGGTACCGCATAGCGGATGACGGTTCGCCGACTGAACGGGTTCGGGACGTTCTGGTGCAGCTCATACTTGCGGGGCAGTTCGGCCACGTTCCCGGACCGGCGCGGCAGGTTGACCTTGAGGCGGCGCAGGCCCGACCGCGGGCCGGGTGAGTCGGTGCCGTCCGGGGGCAGTGCCTCGGTGTAGACGACCGTGGAGTCGTCGGTCCAGGTCGGATCCTCCTTGTCGGAGTCCGGGTCGGTCAGCGTCGTGGTCGCGCAGGTGGCCAGCTCCACCACCTCGACCATGCTAAGGCCGTAGAACTGCGAAACCTCGTCCGTCGGCCAGGTCGTGAACACCACCCAGCAGCCGTCCGGCGAGACCTCGGGTGACCGGTGGTTCGCCTCGGCGGTCGTGAGCGCGGTTTCCTCGCCGCCCCAGGGACGGACCTTGTAGACCTGCGAGTACCGGGTGTGGTCGGTCTTGGTGAAGACGATCCACTGGCCGTCGGGCGAGAAGCTCGCTTCAAGGTTGTCGTAGTAGTCGTCGGTCAGCATCAGCTCGTCGCCGGTCTCGGCGTTGATGACGGCGAGCTGGTAGCGGTCGTCCACCACCTTCTCGCAGACCAGCAGGATGCCGTCCGGCGACCAGGCCGGGTTCGAGTAGTCCTCGCCGTTCGGGGTCAGGCACACGGTTTCGCTGCCGTCCGGCCGCGCCTTGTAGAGCCGGTGGTTGTCCTCCCACTTGGTGTAGGCCACCCACTGCCCGTTCTTCGACCAGTCCGGCGACGACACCAGCCCGACATCGAGGGTTTCGACCGCCGGGTTGACGGTATCGGCGGCGAGCAGGTAGAGCCCGTGCGGGTCGGTGGCGGCCAGCCGCTGGCCGTCCGGCGCCCAGGCCGGTTGCTCCCAGGTCATGTTCATCCCGGGCGTCAGGCAGACCCCTTGCGAGTCGGTTTCGGCCATCAGGAAGAGCCCGACCTCCTCGGACAACGTGTCGCTGAGGACGTAGGCTATTGCCTGAGAGGCGGCCGGTGCCGGGCACGCGAAGCCCGCACCCTCAACCGGGGTGAACCCACCGCCACCCTGAGGCGGTGGCGGCGGAGGAGGCGGTGGCGGCGGCGGTGGAGGCGGCGGCTGGGCCGTGTCGCCGGTCGAGTAGCGCCAGAACACGTCGTGGGTGTAATCCTCGCCCATGATGCCGAAGACCGAGTAGTCGGAATAGGCCAGGCACCCGCCCGACTTCACCGCCCTGGGCGTGTTGCAGACCAGCGACCACGAGTTGGCGGCGATGTCGTACTTCAGGAAGTACTGCGTTTCGTCGCCGACCGTGGCATAGAGCACGTTGTGGGTGTGGTCCCAGGTCAGGTCCGCGCCCGCGTCGACCTCGGGCACCGAGGTCGGCACCGAGGCCATCGCCTGCCAGGTGTTGTTGCTGATGCTGTACCGGTAGAAGTCGCGGTTCCCGCCGCCGCGCAGTGCGTAGAGGTAGTTGCCGCCGGCCCAGCACAGCGCGCCTCCCGCTCTGATGCGCCCCGGGCAGTCGGCCAGCTGGGTCCACGAATTGCCCGGAATCGAGTACCGGTACATGTCCTTCTGGTTCCCGCCCTCCAGCGCGTACAGGTAGTTGCCGCCGGCCCACGCCAGCCCGCCGCCCGAGCCCAGGTCCTCGGGAATGCTGGCCAGCCACGACCAGGCGTTGGTGCTGATGCGGAAGCGGAAGAAGTGGTCCGAGCCGTCGCAGACGTAGATGTAGTCGCCGCCCGTGTAGGCAAGGTCGGCGCCGCGGCTGAAGGCGGCAGGCGCGGTTGCTCTGCGTCGCCAGGTGTTCAAGTCAGCGAAGTAGAGCATGAAGTCCTTGCTGGGGTAGCCCGAGCCGCGGATGAAAGCGATGGTGTCGTCGCTGACGCGTTCGAGGGCCGTGCCGTATCCGACATCGTTGCCAGGCTTCCACTTGAGAATCCACGAGTCCGCGGCGACCCTGATTGTCGCCACCGCGGTGTCGTTCTGGCGGCATTCGTCCGCGGCGAGCTCGGTCCACGCCTCAACGAGATGAGTCCCGGGCGTGGCAACCCACTGGGGGTCGCACTCAATGAAGGTGTCCGAGAACGCGGGCAGGTTCACGAAGTACTGCCCCTGGTACAGGTACTCGCCAATGCTGAACTTGACCGCGAAGCTGTCCGCGAAGGCTCCGAGGTTGCGCACCCAGAATGACGGGTTCTGGCTGGAGCCGTGCGACACGGTTCCTTCCGGCCTCCAGATCATGGAGACGCACGCATCGTGGTCGCGCGTTGGCTTGACCCAGAGCCCGATGTCGTCAACGCACCAGTACCGGTTGGTGTAGGGGCGGCCGTGATAGGTCCAGGCGATGCGCACGTCGCGCTGACCTGCAGCCCAGGGAAGCTCCGCAACCTCAGTGGTATCGGTCCCGATGTAGTACGGCCAGGTAGCACCGTTGTCCGTGGATCCACGTATCTCAATCGTGTTGAAGCTTGAGTGATTGAGCGTGGTCATGCTGGATTGCATGAACCTGACGTGAGTGCGCCCCGCGAGGTTCGCCCTCTGGCTCACCATTGTGTCCCACACCAGTCCATTGTCGACGTCCCAGTCCAGGCAGACGTAGGGCGTAAGGTTGTCCGGCCACGGCCCGGCCCCTGGCACGTACTCCTTCCAGCAGCAAGCCAGCCGGTATTCCCAGTGGTGCGACGTTCTGAAGCCCTCCAAGAACGAGCTGTCGTTTGGCCAGTAGTCCGCAGGACCGTCGCAGTTGTTGAAAACCGCGGGGATGTGGAACACCCATAGCTCGGTCCCTGGGTAGTGTCCAGACCCTGGCGCCCCGGGATCGTCGAAGAACGGGAACTCGCCATCTCCGCTGAGGGGGTCCTTCGGATCGTCGCGCTCGTCGTTGTGAGCCCAGTAGCGGTTGACCCCGTCCGGGAAGAACACGCCACCGTGTCCGCCTAGGTCACCCGGCCTCTTCCAGAAGAAGAAGTGCGGCGTAGCTCCGAGACCACTCTGTATGTCCGACATGCTCCCGGGTTTCGGGTCAGACCTCCCATAGTGCTTGCAGCCGAGCCCTAGCTTCTGCCACGAGCTCCTAAGGTCATCCACCATCGGGACTCTGTTGTCGTAGAAGCAGCCGGGGTCCCGCCAATAGTTCTTGAGCCAGTTCCACAGGCTCTTGTGAGGAAGCCAGGCTCTTCCATTGAAACCGCCCTTCTCAATGGCTTCCGCTATGAACCGGCCGCACTCTACTACTTTTTCTCTCTTGTATGGCTGGGGCTGCAGCTTCACGTTGTTCTCAGCCCAGTCGAAGAAGTCGCCTTCAGTGAATACCATTGCCCCTGCAACCAAACTGAGGAAGGCGATGCATGTCACGGTCCCTGCTAGGTACTTGCGCATGCGCCCTCCCTAATCGCCTTCAGGTGCGAGTCTGATGATCTTGTTGTGGGCCGAGACTACGTAGCCACCGTCAGAAGTTTGCTGGCAGTAGGATGCCCAGTAGACGCTGTTCAGTTCGGTCAGCCTCCATAGCTCGACACCCAGCGTGTCATAGCGTGCGACCATCCCGGTTCCGTCCTCCCCTGACACGAAGTAGCCGCCATCGGCTGTCACGTCGACACTGATGCCCATTGCGCCGTCTTCGCCGTAAGCGTAGAGCCTGCGCCACTGCAGCGCGCCGGCTGAGGTGACCTTCAGCAGACACAGCTTGTACCGATCGTGGCCCCTGCCCGCCCGCTTCTTGCCCCCGACACCCACCGCAGCGTAGCCGCCGCCCGACACCTCGTGTACGTCGAAGATGGCGTAGACAGAATCGTAGGCCGTTCGCCACACCTGGTTACCCTGTACGTCTGTCTTGAGCAGCCGGTCGGTGCCGACGATGAAGCCACCGTCCCCAGTCTGAGCGACGGGTACCGCGGATATGCTCCAGTCTCGGCTTCTCGTGTCGGGGTACCGCCTGAGCCACTGCCGGTTCCCGGACGAATCGAGCTTGAGCAGGAAGATGCTGTCGCTCCGGCAGAACCCGGCCACGGCGCACCCGCCGTCGGTTGTCGGGCAGTCGCCCCCGAACAGCCAGTGCGGGCTCTCCGCGTCGTCCGCGTAGGTCCATTGGGCTTCGCCCAGGGAGTCCGTCTTGACTACTACGACCGTGCTCACGGAGTAGCCACCGTAGGTCACGAATACGTACCCGCCGTCTGCCGTCTGGGTTACTCCGAAGGCCCCATTGCCACCCGTCGGTAGCGAGTCATAGGTGTGCCGCCACAGGGTGCTCCCGAGCGAGTCCAGCCTCTCCAGGTAGGG
>JAFGOK010000719.1 GCA_016926535.1 Micromonosporaceae bacterium
CGCAGTCCACACTCGACCAACTCGTCCACGGTGTCCCGCAAATGGTCTTCGAGTTCCCGGACGTCGTCCGCCTCAACCCCCCGGCGTCGGCCCAGGTACTTCCGCCACTCCGCGAAGTGGGGTTCCAGCTCCTGGTGACTGTCGACGTCCAACTCAGGCCTCCCTCGGCAGCACGGCGGGTAGGGACAATGGCCCGCCGCTGGGCCAGGACTGTTTCAGTGCCTCGAAGACCACGACCCACTGGCGGCGCTGGTCTGCCAGCTCAGCCCGGCCCCGCTCGGTGATCCGGTAGTACTTGCGTCGTCGCCCGTTGGGTGCTGTGCCCCAGTTCGCCTCGATGTGCCCATGGCGTTCCAGCCGGTGGAGCAGCGGGTAGAGCAGGCCGTCGGTCCAGGTCAGCTCTCCGCCGGAGAGCTCGTTGACCCGTTTGAGAATCGCGTATCCGTAGTTCTCGTCTTCGGCGAGGATGCCGAGGACCATGGGGGTCGCGGACGCGGCGACCAGATCCTTCGTGACGTGCATCCACCCTCCCTACCTAGAAGCACAATGCATAGTAGTACTAGAGTCGCGCCATCACGCAGTCCCTGAGAAAACACTGAGAAGGAGTGGGACACGGTGGACGAATCGCCGGCTCAGTGCCCGGAACCGACCCGGACAATCGCGGTCGAGGCAACCGGCCTGTACAAGGTCTACGGCACCGGGGAAGCCGAGGTCATGGCCCTTCGCGGGGTGGATGTGCGGGTGGAACGGGGGGCCTTCACTGCGATCATGGGTCCTTCCGGCTCTGGAAAGTCGACGCTCATGCACTGCCTGGCGGGGCTGGACAGCGTCACCAGGGGGGAGGTCAGGGTCGGAACGATCCCGCTGACCGGCCTGCGGGACCGCGACCTGACCAGACTGCGACGGGACAAGATCGGTTTTGTCTTCCAGCAGTTCAACCTGCTGCCGACCCTCACGGCAGAGGAGAACATCCTGTTGCCGCTGTCCATCGCGGGCCGCAAACCCGATCAGGCCTGGCTCGACCAGGTGATCGGGAAACTGGGCCTCGGCGAACGGCTCAACCACCGGCCCAGCCAGCTGTCCGGGGGCCAGCAGCAGCGGGTGGCCTGCGCCAGGGCCATGGCCAGCCGCCCAGAGGTGATTTTCGCAGACGAGCCAACCGGCAACCTCGATTCCCGCTCCGGCGCCGAGGTGCTGGCCTTCCTTCGCGATTCGGTCAGTGAGTTCGGCCAGACCATCGTTATGGTCACCCACGACCCAACGGCCGCGGCCCGAGCCGACCGGGTGATTTTCCTGGCAGACGGCGTGATCGTTGACGAGGTGCACACCCCGACGCCGAGCGCGATCCTCGACCGGCTGCGGTCCCACGAGTCGCCCGCGGCCGACCCCGCTGCCAGTTCTGCGGGGGTCACGAGCTGATGCTGCGCGCGACCCTGAAGAGCCTGCTGGCCCGCAAGCTGCGGCTGCTGCTGTCCGGCTTCGCGATCCTGCTGTCCGTCATGTTCATCTCTGCGGCCTTCGTGTTCACCGACACCATCGACGCGAGCTTCGACCGCATCGTTGACCAGGTCGTCGCCGACGTTGACGTGATCGTCACCCCAGAGCGGGAGGGGAAAACCCCCGGCGCGGAGGGTGCCGCCGAGGCCGGGCTGCCAGAATCGCAGCCCACCATTCCAGGGGACACCGTCGATACGATCAGAAAGACGCCCGGCGTTGCATCCGCCACTGCGACCATCGCCGTGTACAACACGAACAGCCTGCGGATCCTCGGCAGGGACGGCAAGCCGTACCCGGGAAAGGACCATTCTCAGCTGATCGGCAACTGGACCGGAGAGGCCGATAGGGCCAGCGCAGCCGGTGCGACCGGGAAGCTGACCGGCCGGCGGCCGGCGGCAGACGGCGAGGCCGTCATCAGCCAGACCCTCGCCCGGACCGGCCCGTTCGCCCCAGGCGATACGGTGATCCTGCGAGACGCCGCAAAGCAGCAGGTGAAATTCACCGTTGTCGGGGTCTTCACCCCGGAGTCTGGCGGGGGCTCCCAGAAGGCTCTCGGGGTGTACCTCACCGATGCGGCAGCCCAGCGCCTGCTCCTCGACGCCAGGGACGCCTACCAGCAGGTCCGGGTGGCAGCCTCCGCGTCAACCACAGACACGGCGCTGCGGGACCGGCTCCGGGCGAGCCTTGGCCCGCAGTACACGGTTGAGACCGGAGTGGACGCCCTAGCCGACCAGGTTGAGGAGCTGAAGACAGCCCTGAACCTGCTGCGGAACATTCTGCTGGGGTTTGTCGCCTTCGCCCTGTTCATCGGCGTGTTTCTGATCTTTAACACGTTTTCGATCGTCGTGGCGCAGCGCACGCGGGAACTGGCCCTGCTGCGGGCACTGGGGGCCAGCCAGGCCCAGATCCGCCGCTCTGTGCTGATCGAGGCGGTTGCCACGGCGACGGTCGGTTCACTCCTCGGGTTCGGGTTCGGATGTGGACTCGGCTGGCTCGGGGCACGCTTCGCCGCGAACGCCGGCGCCTCGATCGAGATCGGTGCGGTCGCGGTGACCCCCGTCGCCGTGGTGGTCTGCTTCGCGGTGGGCATCCTGGTGACGGTGGGATCGGCGTTCATCCCAGCGGTCAGAGCGTCCCGAATCCCCCCGGTGGCAGCCCTGCGGGCAACCCAGGCTCCTGACCGTCCGGTCAGAAGGCTCACGATCGCGGGCTTGGTCCTCGGCGGGGCCGGCGTCGCGATCACGCTCTACTCCGCGGCCAAGGATGGCGTCAACAATATCTGGGTGCTGCTGATCTTTGTTGGGGCACTGCTGGTCCTGCTGGGCCTTGCCTTGCTGCTGCCCTTCCTGACCCGCCCGATCGGCCTGGCGATCGGCCGGGTCTTCGCCTGGTCCGCTCCGGGGCGACTCGGCCGGCTGAACGCGGCCCGCAAACCCCGGCGGACGGCGATCACCGCAGCGGCCATGATGATGGGCGTCGCCGTGGTGGCCATGTTCGGAACGGGCTTCGCCTCCAGCTCCGCAGAGGTGGGAGATGATCTGGAATCCTCCTTCCACGCCGATGTGGTCGTCCGGCCGACCTGGGACATGGGCGGGGTGCTGAACCAGGCCATGGCCAGCCAACTGGCGGCCCTGCCCTCCGTCCGCACCGCCGTCGGGCACGGCGGCTTCAGCGGCACGGTCAGCGAGGCCGAAGGATGGATCAGCTGGTACGACCAGCCCGAAGCGGCCCAGCGGCTCCTGTCGCTGCGCGCCAGCCAGGGGCGGATCGACGCGCTCCGGCCCGGCGAAGTCCTGATGTCCTCCAATAGGGCAAAAGAGGGCAAATTCAAGATCGGAGACCAGGTCACGATCAGGAATGACGACCAGCGCGCAGCGAACTACCGGGTGGTTGGCGTCTTCGCGGACAGTCCGACCCTGTACGACTATTTCATCGCGGCTGACGACCCGCTGGCGGTCTGGGCCCGCGGGCAGACCTCCTGGCAGTACGAGGAGATCTACCTTGAGGCGGCCCCCGGGGCGGAAGCCGAGGTCAAAGCGGCGACCGACGCGCTGATGGCCAACGAGCCAGAGGCAAGGGTACAAACCAGGGAGCAGTACATCGCTGGCCTGGTCGACAACAACAACACCGGGATGATCATCCTTCAGGTCATGATGGGTCTCGCCCTGATCATCGCGGCTCTCGGCGTAGTCAACACCATGGTGCTCTCGGTGATCGAGCGAACCCAGGAGCTGGGGATGCTGCGGGCCCTTGGCCTCAGCCGCGGGCAGACCACCCGGATGATCGCGGTAGAGGCCATTGTGGTGTCCCTACTCGGCGCGGTGCTGGGCATCCTGGCCGGGGTTGGACTGGCCTTCGCCCTGCAGAAGACACAGGACGGGCTGGTCGTGATCCCCTGGGGGACCCTGGTCGCCTACCTGGTCGGGGCCGTCCTCGTCGGCTTGGTCGCCGCGATCGGTCCCGCGATCCGAGCAGGACGCCTCAACGTGCTCTCCGCCATCAGCTGCGAGTAGTGAAGGATAGGAACAGGAGGCGGAGCAGGAGCAGAGGGAGGAGCTCCCTCCCGGCCGTTCGGAGGTGCGGTCCCCAAGGCCAGCGTTCGCGTCGTTGCCAATCGCAGTATTTCGATCAATGTTTGCAAAGACGTCAGGGGAGACTACTCGGAGACACAGCTTCAGCGTGACGAGTTTCCCTTCGCCTCGACCTGGGAGGGTTTGGCCACCTGGCACGACCACAGCAGCGACTCACTGGACTGTTTCTCCGCGCGACTGGTCGACGGTGGCGACAACGGTACCGCCGGAGCACGTCGCTGGGTTCGGGGCTGGCGCTTCGCCTCCCGGAGCGTGTTCAGCAGGATAGGTAGTGATGTTCATCACTTTATCCTGCTCAATGTGTGTGCACTGGTTCTGGACCCGCAGGTGGGACGAGGGTGCGCTCACATTCGCCGGTGCCCGCTTCTGAACGAATCGGTTCGGGCGCTGGCGGGACCGTTCTCGTCGGGTTACAACGATGTCATTGAAACGTTGTGGCAATTCGGGCGGCACAAGCGGACGGTGTACACGGGCAACACATGGATCCACTGTGCTGTGGAAGAGAACCCGCGAGGAAGGCGAGGCATTGACGAACCAACCGAGCATGAGATTGGCCGACGACCTGAGTGTCCCCCGACACGGTGAGGCAACGGCCCGCCGCCGTTGGTCGCCGCGCCGTGTCCTCATCGGCGCCTTGGCGATGACGCTGTTCCCGGTCGCCGCCGCTGTCGTCGGCGCATCACCGGCCAGCGCGGCCACCAGCCAGTTTCGAGGCATGAACTGGGCCGTACTGGGTGACAACTTCAGCACCGGCACGCTCGTCATCGATGGCCTGAGTCAATCCGACAGCTATACGACCGTGCAGTCCAAGGCCAACGCCATCTACGACGACATGGCTTCCACCATGGGGGTCAACACGGTCCGGCTGCCCATCAACACGCACACCGTGTCCAGCACTTGGTGGGGCAACTACCGCGGTGCCATCGACGCCGCCACTGCCCGCGGATTCAAGGTCATCCTCGCTTACTGGGAGGACGGTGCCGCCTCCGGGGGCAAGGTCACGAACTACACCGCATGGAACTCGATGTGGAACAGCGTGATCAGCGCCTACGGCTCGAACACCAGCGTGTACTTCGAGCCGATGAACGAGCCGCACGGCTACAACTCGACCGAGTGGCGCGACGTCGCTGCCAACTGGCTCAGCACCCACAGCAACGCCACGCCCGGCCGGGTGCTCATCGGCGGCACCGGCTACAGCCAGGACCTGCGGGACGTCTGTAGTGACAGCCGATTCAACAACACATTGCTGTCCTTCCACCACTACGCCTTCTTCTACAGCGCGATGACCTACGACCAGTTCCTCACACACATCCAGACACGCCTGGGCAACTGCGCCTCCCGCGCGGTCATGACCGAGTACGGCGCGGCCATGAACAGCGGGTTGAACTACGCCGACGCGAACAGCACCGAGAACTTCGTGCGTTACCTGCGTGCCATCGCTCAGGTCATGCGTAACAACCAGATGGGCGGCACCTACTGGCCCGCCATCGGAGGCAAGCCTGGCAGCATCGGCTACGACGGGTACTCGATGTACTCCCTGTCCGGCAGCGGCACCAACCTCAATCTGACCATCCGCAACGTCTCCGGCTCGGAGCGGGTCCGGTACGGCTGGGGCGACACCATCGGCGGTGGCTCCACGACGCCGCCGTCGGTCACGTACTACCGGATCACCAATATCAACAGCGGCAAGGTGATGGACGTTGATGGCCAGTCCACGGCGGACAACGCCGAGATCAGACAGTGGAGCTACTGGGGCGGCGCCAACCAGCAGTGGCGGTTCGAAGACGCCGGCAGCGGCTACTTCCGCATCATCAACCAAAACAGCGGCAAATGCCTCGACGTCGCCAGCGCCTCGACCGAGAACGGCGCGAACATCATCCAGTACACCTGCGGCAATGGCACCAACCAGCAGTGGCAATGGCAGGCCCAAGGCAGCAACTTCCGGCTCGTCGCCCGGCATAGCGGCAAATGCCTCGACGTCGTGAGCAACGACACCGCCGGCGGCGCGGACATCCAGCAGTACACCTGCGGCAGCGGCACCAACCAGCAATGGTCCCGCGCAGCCGTATAGATCCGCCCGCGAGCGGAGGTCACCGGCCCGGACCGACCACTCACCAGTGAACGGAGTCCTCGCAGGGTCCGCCGGCGGCCGTGCGCTTGCCGAAGGATCGGCTCAACTGTGGTTGCTGCGGGTCGGTTGAGCCGAACGTGAGACCGTACGCCGTTGCCGGGCCTACAGTCCCGAGTGCCTCAGCCAGAATCGGGGCATACGGGGAAACGGCGTGCGGAATACCAGCATGCGGCAGCGGCTGCTCGGCCTGCCGCGTACGGTCATCGACCCCGGGTTTGCCGGTTGTGACCTGGACGGATGTCCGTGTTAGCGGCAGAAGAGGATGCCGCAGGCGCCGGGAGCGCGGCCTGTTTCTATGGTGCGCTCACGGTGACGGTCGGGAAGTATGTGCGATATCGGGCAGCATCGCGTGTCAAAAGCTGATAGCCGGAGATGGCGGCATGTGCCCCGATGTAGAAGTCGGGCAACGGAGCCACCTTGGCGCCACCGCGGCGGCGGTAGTTCACAAACGCCTTGCCAGCCAGGAACGCCGCGTCATAGGGCAGCTGCATGCGCGCGAACGTCTCGGCTGGAAGTGCGTCGTCCAATTCCTCGACGGTGGAGAAACCGACGGACACCTCCGCGTAGATGATGGGGTTGATGGCCAGACTGCCCTGGTCGGCGGCTTCGATGAGGGCCTGTTCTGACCAGTTCAGCCACTTCGGGTCCTCCGTGGCGATATCCAGCAAGACGTTGCTGTCGACCAGGGTGATCGTCATGGCTTCCTGGTCAGGGCAAGGATTTCGTCGGTGGTCATGGTCCGGTCGGCCCGCCCCCGTAGGCGTGCTGTGACACGCTCGCCGCGACGCTGGGTCGGACGCTCGGCAAGTCGGAGATGCACGGCGCCGTCCACCACGATGAACTCGACCTCGGCGTCGGGCAGGAAGCCGAACTGCTCTCTGAGGTCGGCCGGGATGGTCACCTGCCCTTTGGTGGTTACCCGCATAGTCCCTCCTACGTATTACCAGTAAGAGTATTGCGCCTTGACGGCCTTCGACAAGGAGCGCTTCCAGCAGGAGCTTGCGGTCACGGTGCCAACCAGCAGCCGGCGCCGTCAGTGCTGGCGGCAACGCACTGTCATCGGCATTGAGGAAGATCCTGGGCGTTGACCAAGGCTTATCGGCTACCGAGCGTTGTGGCCAGTGGGTGCATGAGTATCCGCGCTGCGGTGACGAGTACGGTCTCCGGATGCGGTGGTGGCCAGCGAAGGCGAGCCAGGACACGGATGCGGGACGGGCACAGAGGCCCCGCCCCGACAATCGAGAGAATGTGATCACATACCCGGGACCGAGTCGCTGCCGGCGGATGCCTGCGAACTCAACTCCGTGACGTGAGGGAACGCCCGGGTGGTGTCGAGGGTCGCGTCGGCCTCGTTGTCGCAGGCCACCAGCCACCCGGCGGGTCCTCCGTGGGGGGGTACGCCGGTGGAACACCTGCGCCTGGGTTGTCCCGGATCCCTTGCGGAGGAAGGGCAGCGGCATTCAGTGACCCGAGTTTATCCTGGCCGCGTGACGAGCCTCTTTCTGCGCGGCCGGACGGCCCATCAGGGTGGTTGATGACAATGGATTCTGGTGGGGCGACGCCGGGCGGGATACGGCCGATCCTAACGGCGTGTTGGTCCACCAG